>CAKUSI010000167.1 GCA_934678955.1 uncultured Austwickia sp.
GGGCCCGGTGTCGGCCGACCCCGTGGGAAGACCAACCGTCCCCGCAGACGCCGACGTCCCCGCCGACGCCGACGTCCCCGCCATCGCGGCGCTTGGCTCGGCCGAGTGCGCGGCCAGCGTCGTGATGCGGTGCGGGATCTGCGACATCGCCAGCACGTCGGACAACCGGAGCCACTCCCGCCAGGCGTCGGCGTGGTCCGGCTCCGCGACCGCCTCCGCGCTGTCGTCGAGCACCAGGGCCATCTCATGGGTGGCGGTGTGGGTCATCCGCGCGGCGAACACGAGGTGGGGACGCCGGTAGAGCAGCAGCGTGTGCTCGGCCGCTGTCTGGGCGGCCACGCCCTGGAGATCCGCGCAGGCCACCGTGATCAGGTCGTCGTCCTCCCCGATCGAGGCGTTCGGCACCGAACCGAGTTGCGCGCCGAGCAGCAGTGGGAGGGCATCGGCCAGGCGCTGGCGGGGCGCGCTCTCCGGGTCTCGGACGATCCCCTCGAGCAGAGCGAGAGGACCACCGGCCTGCTCGTGCGCGGCCGGCAGCGAGATGCCCGCACCGGGCGTTCCGGCGGGCAGCTGCATCAGCACCTGCAGGAGACCCTGATGCAGCCACTCGGGTGCCGGCGGACCCTCCAGGTCCTGACGCGTCACAGAGACGACCCGGAATCCCTGAGCGCGGAGTCGCTCCCGCTTCAGGGCGTCATCGGCCAGCCGGTTGGAGGACGTGCTCGCGTGGAAGGCATGCCCGTCGACGAAGACGGCGATCTGCTTCAGCCCCGGCGATGAGACCAGGAAATCGGGGCGCGCGCCGGCCACGTCGACCTGCGGTTCAACGCGCCACACGCGACCTCCGACGCCGGTGATGGTCAGCGCGTCGCCGCGCGGCGTGGGAGAGACCTTGACCGTCCCGTGAGCGCTGAGCCGACGACCGAACTCCTGGCGGAAGCGTATCTCCAGCGGGGATTCGCCGCTGGACGGGGCGACCGGAGTCGAGCTGACCTGCCACTCGCAGACCTCCGGGTCGAGGTCGGCGACAGGTCGGCCCTCCTCGACCCCCAGCAGTGCGCGCAGCGCTCGCAGCGCGTCGACCCGGAACACGTCCCTCCCGAACGGGGCCAGGCAGCGGTAGCAGCACGCGCGCCCCTCCTCGGCACACGGGCAGGTCTCCACCACCTGTGCGGCACGGACGAGGATCGGCCAGAGGCGAGCGGGGGTGGACAGCTCGGTCAGGTACCCCGTTCCCCCCGGCACCGTGTCGTGCAAGAACAGCGCGGCGCTGACCCGACCGTGGTCGTTCCCCACCGGGTGCGGCACGGCAGCGACCCGCAGGTGGTTCGGCGCGCCGCCCATCACCTCGCGTAGGCCGAGCGGCAGCGCGGCGGCCAGGCTCGGCAAGCTGTGCATGTCGCCGACGATGCTCGGCGGCAGGATGACGGCCACGCCCTGCGTGACGAGTTCACGCGAGAGCGCCAGCTCCAGCGTGCGCTCGTCGGCGGACTGGCGATAGCGGCACCATGCGCGGTGCTCCCGGGGGCTGTTGCTGCCGGCGCCGCTGTCGAGCTTGCCGCAGGCCTCACAGATTCGGAAGAGGTGCGCGGTCACGTCCTGGCCGGCCATCTGCATCGTGGCCGGACTCGACACCTGACGACCGACGTTGAACCAGCGCACGGTCACGCGCCGGTAGTGCGCCACGCCCAGGCCGACTGCGTCCACGGACCACTGGTCGGCGAGCCGGTCCGCGTCGAAGTCGACGGCGGTGACCACCTCAAAGCGGGTACGCCTCCGGTCGTCGGTGTTGTCGTCAATCAGCGCATCGTCACGCCGTACGTCCGAGAACACGCGCGTGAGGCGCGCCGCCTCGAACCGCTGCCCCGCCTCGGCGATGCCGACGCCCCCGCACCGAGGGCAGACCCGCGGGGACGCGGCGGTCGGCGCGTCGAGCACGGCCACGTACCCGCACGTGTCGCACGCGACGTGCGTGCGGACGTCCGCGTTGTCCTCGCCGAGTTCCACCCCGTCGACGCGCATCTCCAGGCGGTGGGCGTAGAAGTACGCTCCCGGCGCCAGCTCGGTGAGTGCCCGCGCCGACCCGCGGTCGACGATCAACGGCTCGGAATCGAACTGCTGGGTCTCCGGGTCGATCCACGAGACCTGCGCGTCGAGCTGCACCGAATCGTCCATCAGCGAGTAGTTGGGCAGCAGCCCGCGCAGCTCCAGGCCGGCGATCCATGTGTCGTCGGTGAGCTGGCTGATGACCTTGCGCATCAGCGCGGCGCCCGCCACGGCGGAGCGATGCGCCCGCTTATCCTCGTCGGTCGCGGCGGGCGAATCGGCGCGCTCGCGCAGTCCGGGGATCGACTCCTCGATCTCCCGGCGCCGTCGCCGGAGGGCTTCGACCTCGCGCAGGTGCTCACCCACCACGTGGGCGATGGTGGCCTCCGCGCTCGCGACCGCCTCGTCCGCTCCTGGCTGCGCGCCCCGCGCCCACGCCCGCAACGCGTCGAGGCCAGGGGTCGTCCCGTCGGCGAAGCAGGCGACGAACTCGTCGACGAGCCGCTCGCCCTGGTCACGAAGACGGGCGAGGAGGTCTCCGAGCAGAGTGCCGGGATCGGTGGACGCGAGCGCTTCCCCCGCGGTGCGGGGCGTGGAGGCATACCCCTCGCGCATCATGCGGTCGATGACCGAGGCGAGGAACTGCCGCTGCAGGATCTCCTCGGCGTCGAGGTAGGTGGCGGGCGGCCGGACGGTCCCGTCGATCATCGAGCGGGGTTCGCCGAGGAGGGGCAGGTTCTCGCCACGCCCGGTGACGTACGCCAGTGACAGCGACGAGCCGGTGAGGCGTCCCCCGCGGCCGACGCGCTGCTGGTACTTGGCGACCGAGTCGGGCAGCGAGGCGAGCATGACCGTCGATAGATCGCCGATGTCGATGCCCAACTCCAGGGTGGGCGTGGCGACGAGCACGTTGGGCTCTCCGGGCTGTTGCTCGGGGCGCTTGAAGCCCGCTTCGATCTCGCGGCGGTCGCGGGCGTCGAGCAGGCTCGTGTGCTCGCGGGCATCGACGCGGCGCATGTCGGAGACGGAGAAGAGGTCTCGATAGAACGACTCCCCGTCGCGGGGTGCCTCGCGCAGGCCGCCGCGGCAGTCCGTGTGGTGGCAGGGTCCGCCGACGAGCTGCTCGCTGACGGTGGGAGCGGCCGGCAAGGGCGAGCGGCAGGTATCGCAGACCAGCAACGTGACGGCGTTTCGCAGCTGGGCGTCGTCGAGCGGGGCGACCGTGATGCGGTCGGCGGGGAGGCCGTATGCCGTGCCGCCGGCGACGGTGGCGGTCTCGCTGAGGAAGCCCTCGGCGGCCAGGCGGGCGAGCAGGTGGCGTGCCAGCGAGGCACCGTGGGCGGCGGTGACGTGGAGGCATTTCGCGGCCCAGCGTGCGTACCAGCTCTGAGGCGAGGTGACCCGCACGAACGTGCTGCGGTCGTCGACCTTGCCGCCGACGATCGGGAAGGCCGGAGCGCTGCGCCCCCGGGGAAACGCGGGCGCGCCCTGATCGCGGCGGCGGCCGCCCCAGATCCAGTGACGGTTGCCGTCGTTGGCGACGTACTTGGTCAGCCACGGGTGGTCGATGGCCCCGTCGCGGCGCATGTGCTCGAGCACGCCGCGCACCCATGTCCGGACAGCTCGGTCGTCGATGACGTCCTGGTTGTCGAGGGTTTGGATGGCGGCCTCCGCGAGGACCCCGCGCCCGAGGGCGGCGACGTCCGCAGGCCAGCCCGCAGAGACGAACACCGCGATCGATCCTGTGCCCTCGAGCGTGCGCCCGTACGTGGTCTGCAGGCCGACCTCCAAGGCCGCGTCGAAGAGGAGGCGGCGCCGGACGGCCGTGCGCGCCTTCCGGGGGACGCGGGTGTAGGTGGCGGCCTTCCAGTACGGCTCGAAGTCGGGGTGGCGGATCAGGGGCGCCGGCACAAGGCGGTAGCGGGCGAAGGGGTCGTCCTCGGCGGCGCGCATGGCAGCGTCGACCCACTCCGGGAGGGACATCCAGCGGTCGAGAGGGCGGCGCAACGCGGTGCGCAGCGACATCGTGTGGGAGCGGTGGTCGACGAATCCGGCGCGATGGGCGGCGTCCTGCACCGAGTCGGTGAAGACGAGGGCGCGCTTCTCTGCGGCGTCGAGGTCAGGGTCGCCGAAGAGGGTCGACAGGCTCACCGACAGCAGGGTCGCGATGGCGCTGCCGAGGAACCGGATCTGGTCGGTACGGCCACACGAGGGGCATTCGTCGTCGCGGGAGCGCTTCTCGATGTCGGTGGAGTCGCCGTCGAGCATGACGACGGGCAGGACGCGGCCTTCGAGGAGGTCCTCGTCGTCGTCGGGGGGCTTGCGCACGGAGAGGGTGCGCTGGGTCACGTGCAGCCAGCGGAGGTTGGGGGCGGCCTGCTCGGGGTTTGGCTCGCCCGCAGCCGATGCCGCGACGACAGCGGCCGCTTCGCCGGGGGCGTGGAGGAGGGCTCTGAAGCGGCGGCTGCCGGCCATGTGGTCGCGGCGGATGTCTTGGTCCCGGTCGGACAGGTCGCGGCCGGTGGCGGCGAGCGTGACGCCCCACCCGGAGCGTCCACAGGAACGGCAATAGAGAGCGGGCAGTGCCGGGACGCCGTGCCCGCTGAGCCCCAGGTCGACCCCGTCGTCGGTCCAGCGGAAGCCTGGCTCGGAGGAGAGGACGCGGTCGACGCGGGTGAGTTCGCGCAGCCAGAGGGTGACGTCGACAGAGACCGCGTTCCGGTCCTTGGCGCGGCCGCGCACGATGCTCAGCGCCGCGAGGATCGACGCGATCGCTCGTCGGGCCGTCGAGCCGTCTGCGAGCTCGCCGAGCGCGGACGCAGCGAAGAGCTCGCCGGTCAGCTCGTCGATGTGGATGGCATTGCCGGCCAGGTCGATGAGACGCCTGACGTCGGGGTGGGCCTGGAGGAGCACCGCGTCCTCGACGTCGAGGTCGGGTAGGTCGTCCAGTCGGTAGAGCGCGGCGACGACTTCGGCGAGCAGGCGCGTCGCGTCGTCGAGGTGTCGCTCGCCGCGCTCGCCCAGGTCGTTGATCTCGTCGGCAAGCAAGGAGCTGATGCGTCGCTCCCGGACGCCTGCTGATTCCTGACGTCCTTGCGCCGTGAAGGCCTCGATGTCGACGCGCCGCTCAGTGATCGCGGCCTCGGGCGAGAAGGGCTCCCCGAAGACTTGGGCGGCGAAGTCGAGCATCGCGCGGGGGTCGCCGCCGTCGCCGAGCGTGGCCGACGTGGCGACGGGCGTGAGCTTGCCGAGGGGACGGCCCTCGAAGAGGGCTCGGTCGGGGTGGTCGGCGGGGACGTGGCTGCGCAGGGCGAGCCCGAGGCGGCGCAGCAGGATGGCGACATCGGTGCCCTGCGCGCCGTCGTACGTGTGGAACTCGTCGAGGACGAGGTACGTGAGGCTGGTGGCGCTCTTGGCCCACAGCGGCTGGTCGTCGGGGCGGAGCAGGAGCTGGTCGAGCATCTTGTAGTTGGTGAGCAGGATGTCGGGCGGGTCGTCGCGCAGGACCGAGCGGTGTGTGATCAGGCCGTCGGGTGAGACGCGGGTGCGGCCCTGGCCGGGTTGGCCCTCGCGAGCGTCGCCGGTGTAGAGGCCGGCTGTGACGTTCTTGAGCTCCGGCCGCGTGGTGAGCAGCCTCGTGAGGCGCTGGGCCTGGTCGTCGGCGAGGGCGTTCATCGGGTAGAGGATGAGCGCCTTCATGCCGGTCTCGCCGCGTCGGCGGGCGCGCAGGCAGTGGTCGAGGATCGGGTGGAGGAACGCCTCGGTCTTCCCGGAGCCCGTGCCGGTGGTGACGATCGTCGGAAGGGGTCGCGGCTTGTCGGGTCCGAGGTCCTTGCTGGTGAGGCGCCGGTGGGCCTCGGCCTGGTGGCGGTAGGGAGGGAACTGCGGCGTCCAGTCGAGGTGTTGCTCCCAGCCGGGGTCGGCGGGTCGGAAGGGCAGCCGGAGCCGGACGTACGGGCCCTTGAAGATCCCGTCCTCGGGGTGCTCGAGGAACTCCGCCAGCGCCCGCCTGGGCTCCGCGTCGGCGAGAGCGAACGCGGTGGACAGGTAGTCGACGAGACTGCGCCGCACCCGCTCGGCCTGCACGCTGGGCAGCAGAGCGGTCATCGCGGACGGTCCCCCTGTGGACTCTTGGCAGCTCGCGGCCACCCGGATTTCGTTCCACTGTAGACAAATCGGCTGGCAGGACCAGTGACTTGTCCCTCTCGGTCTCCGCAAGGCGTGATCTGATGCTTGGAGAAGCTCAAGGGGAACCGGAGCGGAACCTGGTCGATTCGGATCGACCAGAAGTACCGGCTGATACTCCGTTTCGTGACCGTCGACTCGGAGAGAACCGCCGTCATCATCGACGGTCTCGATTACCACTGAGGGGAGGAGCAACAGTGAGCTCGCAGCTTGCGGAGGCGTTCCCGGTAGGAGAGTTTCTCGCTGAGGAGCTGGAGGCCCGCGACTGGTCACGGGCCGACTTCGCCGCGATCCTGGGCAGGCCGACGCAGTTCGTCTCGGAGATCATCACGGGCAAGAAGGAAGTCACCCGTGAGTCTGCCACTCAGATCGGAGCGGCTCTGGGCACCTCGCCCGAGTACTGGCTGAACCTTCAGAACGCCTACCTGCTGTGGAAGCGTGGCCAGGATCCTGAAGGCCGGGCCAACATCGACGATGTGCGGCGAAGGGCCCGTCTCAATGAGCTCGCACCCGTGAGCGTCTTGCGCAAGCGCGGGATCCTGAGAGGGGGGAGCCTGGACGAGCTGGAGGCAGAGATCCTAGAGCTCTTCGGCCTGGTGGACCTGAAGGCCGATCCGGGATTCCTGGCCGCGGCCCGACGCACGAACCGCACGCAGGACGTGACGCCGACCCAGAAGGCCTGGCTGGCTTGCGCTCGCCGAGCCGCCGCCGAGCTCCCCGCCGCTGCATTCGATCGCGAAGCGCTGATGAAGCTGGCTGCGCAGGTATCGTGCCTCGTCGCCGATCCGGAAGGATTCAAGGCTCTGCAAGCTCGCTATGCAGAGGTAGGTGTCCGTCTCGTCTACGTCGAAGCGCTTCCAGGGAGCCGCCTCGATGGGGCTGCCTTCCATGCGGACGATGGGGTCCCGACCATCGCGCTCTCCGGTCGCGGCCATCGTCTCGACAAGGTGCTGTTTGTCCTGCTCCACGAGACGGCCCACGTGGCTTTGGGACACGTCACGCGCGACGCCACTTTCATCGACGAGGGCGATGACGGCGAGGATCCCAAAGAACGCCACGCTGATGAACAGGCCGTCCGCTGGGCTCTGCCCCACGGCGTCTCCTCACCACCAGCCCAAGTACGTGCCCCGTGGCTGCACGCGGAAGCAACCCGAAACCGAGTTCACCCTGTTGTCGTCCTCGGGCACCTTCAAGCCAGGGGTGCTTTGAGCTGGGGCTCTGCACTGTCTAAAGGCGCCCCCACGGTGACTCACACGCTGGCTACATGGGATTCAGCGGTTGTGCCCCTTCATGAGGTCCGAAGCTCGTAAGCATTCGGTGAGGCTTCGCCGCACCCGCTCGGCCTGCACGCTGAGCAGCAGAGCGGTCATCACGAACGGGTCCCCCTGCGGACGGAAGGCAGGAGCGGACCTTCAGAATCGCCCGCGGCAGACGCTGCTTACACGATCTCGACGTCGATGCCCAGCATGCGAGCGGCGCGGCCCGCCCGTTGGTCGGCCGTGACCCACGTCGCGTCGAGTCGCTTCGCGAGGGCCGCGTACCAGGCGTCGGTCAACGACATGGATTCGCGCCACTGGCATGCCAGGGCTACCGCGTTGTTGATCGGGTCGTGATGGTCGGTATGGGTTTGTTATCG
>CAKUSI010000168.1 GCA_934678955.1 uncultured Austwickia sp.
CCTGGCACACCGGTCCGATGGAGGGGACGACATGGCGCTCACGCCCGAAGATGTCCTGAACAAGAACTTCACCGCCACCCAGTTCCGCCGCGGCTACGACGAGCAAGAGGTCGACGACTTCCTCGACGAGGTCGTCGTCGAACTGCGCCGCCTGCTCGGGGAGAACGCCGAGTTGCGCCGCCAGCTGGAGGCGGGCGGAGCAGGGACTGTGGGCGTGGTCCCGGCCCCGGCGCCGGACAGCGCGGCGGTCGCCGACGCGCAGGCCGCGACCAAGGCGGAGATCGAGCGCATCAAGCGGGACTCCGAGGACCGCATCGCCAGGGCGCGGGCCGGCGCCGAGCAAGCGGAGAAGGAGGCGGCGGCTCGGATCGAGCGGGCCAAGGCCCAGGCCGACGCCGCCGAGGAGGAGGCGGCCTCCGCGGTGGAGGCGGCGGGCGCCCGCCGGGAGGCCGCGCAGGTCGAGCCGGAGGCCGTGGAGCCCCAGGCCGACCAGATGGCACCCAGCGGCGCCCAGGATGCGGCGGGCGTCATCGCGTTGGCGCAGAAGCTGCACGACGAGTACGTCTCCCAGGGCAAGACCGAGCACGACCGCCTGCTGTCGGAGGCCACCACCCAACGCGACCAGATGCTCGGCGAGGCGACAGGCCAGCGCGACCAGATGCTGGCCGAGGCGAACTCCCGTCGCGAACAACTGCTGGGCGAGGCCCAGTCACGTCACGACGAGCTGATCAGCACCGCAGAGGCCCGGCATCACGAGTTGATCACCACCGCCCAGGGGGAGCACGACCGCCTGCTGTCGGAGGCCAACGAGACTCACGACCGATTGATCACCGAGGCGCGCGAGCGCTCCACCGGCATGGTCGCCGAGGCGTCCCAGAAGCGGCAGTCGATCCTGGAGGACCTGGAGCGGCAGCAGGCCCAGATGTCGTCCCGGATCAGCGAGTTGCGCGAGTTCGAGAGCGACTACCGGGGCCGGCTTCGCTCGTTCATCGAGGGCCAGCTGCAGACGTTGACGTCGGCGCCCGACGTGGCGCCCGACGCTTCGGGCGAGAACGAGCAGCGCCAGGACGACGGGGACCAGCAGGGCGGTCAGGACCAGCACGAGGGTCACGAGCAGCACGCCAACGCCTGAGTTCGCGTCGGGGCGCCGTCCACGACGTGCCCACCCGGCGCCGCTGACCGGTCGGGCGGCCGACTCGCCCGTGGTCGCGGCCCCGACCGATGGCCCTGACGGAGCATGGGCGCGCGTGGGATCCCACCCGGGCGTACGAGCGAACGTCGGTGGCCTGGTCTATCGTGGCCTGCACCGATTTATCCCATGAGGATCCGCGCATCCGAAGGATCCCACGAGCGAGCGAGGTGCCCATGCCAGGGTCGAAGCAGCCGACGAAGGCGACCAGCCGGTCGGAGGCGACGTCCACGTCGGAGGATCTGTCCTGGCTGCCCGTGCGTGACGGTGAGGAGCCGTGGACCAGTGAAGAGTTCGCGGCAGTGCGCGACGAGCTCGTCGGCGAGCGGGAGCGGCTGAAGGAGGATCTGGCGGAGTCAGAAGAGGATCTGGCAGGTCTCATGCGTGACTTCGGCGACGGCTCCGGCGACGACTCGGCCGATACCGGGGGCAAGGTCCTCGAGCGGGAGCAGGAGCTGACCCTCACGCAGAACTCACGGACGCTGCTCGCGCAGACCGAGCGTGCGCTGGGGCGCCTCGAAGACCATGCGTATGGCGCCTGCGAGTCCTGCGGGCTTGCCATCGGCAAGGCGCGCGCCCTGGCCTTCCCACGCGCGACCCTGTGCGTGGCCTGCAAGCAGAAGCAGGAGCGACGCTGAACGCTGCGACGGGTGCCGGGGCTTCATCGCCTCGGCACCCCGGCATGCCCGGGACGGATCCCCACCGGGAGCCCCATCCCGACGAGCTGAGCGCCGCACGCGAGCGCCCGTGGCACGTTCGCGGGGGGCTGTTGATCCTCCTGCTCGCCGCCGTGGTCTATGTGGCCGACCGGCAGACCAAGGCGTGGGCGCTCTCCGAGCTCACCCCGGGTCGACCTCGTGAGCTGATCGGGGAGATCCTGCAGCTCCGGCTGGTCTTCAACCCCGGCGCGGCCTTCTCCCTCGGCACCGGGTCGACCTGGGTGTTCACGATCGTCCAAGCGGCCGTGTCGATCGGGATCGTGGTGCTTGCCTGGCGGATCGCCCGGTGGCAGTGGCGCCTGGGACTCGGCCTGGTGCTCGGCGGCGCGCTGGGCAACCTGACGGACCGGTTGACGCGAGAGCCGGGCTTCGGGGTCGGGCACGTGGTGGATTTCCTGGAGCTTCCCAACTGGCCGGTCTTCAACATCGCCGACTCCGCGATCGTGTCCGGGGCGGTGATCCTGGCGGCTGCGACCATCTTCGGCGTGCCGGCGTTCCTGCCGCGTGGCCCGGCGCAGCCCACGGCCTCAGAACGGACAGACCAGGGTCAGACCGACCAGGGGCCGACGGATCTGGAGCCGAAGGATCAGGGGCAGGCAGATCAGGGGCAGGCGGGCGCCGCGCCGGGGGAGCGCCGTGGCTGACGTGCGCACCCTCCCGGTGCCGGACGGGCTGGAGGGCGAGCGGTTCGACGCCGCGCTCGCCCGCCTCTTCGGCCTGTCCCGCACCAAGGCCGC
Source organism: uncultured Austwickia sp. (assembly GCA_934678955.1). The sequence continues at coordinate 2,646 of CAKUSI010000168.1, forward strand.
CGACCTGACCGCCGACGGGCGGGCCACGCTCGACGGGCTCGCGGTCGGGAAATCCGCGCGCGTCCGGGCCGGCCAGGTCCTGGAGGTGCAGCTGCCCACCGTCGACCCCACGGGGCTGGAGGTCATCGCCGAGCCTGTGCCGGGGATGACGGTCGTGCACGACGACGACGACATCGTGGTCGTCGACAAACCCGTCGGAGTGGCCGCGCACCCGAGCGTGGGGTGGAGCGGTCCCACGGTGGTGAGTGGGCTCGCCGCCGCGGGTTACCGCATCGCGACGTCGGGGGCCTCTGAGCGGCAGGGCATCGTGAGCCGGCTGGACGTGGGCACCTCGGGGCTGATGGTGGTCGCGAAGAGCGAGTACGCATACAGCATGCTCAAGCGCGCCTTTCGGAACCGTACGGTCGACAAGACGTACCACGCGCTCGTGCAGGGCCTGCCCGATCCCGTGGTGGGGACCATCGACGCCCCGATCGGGCGGCATCCGGCGTACGACTACAAGTACGCGGTCATGAAGTCCGGCAAGCGGGCGATCACCCACTACGAGGTGATCGAGGCGTTCCGCGGGGCGAGCCTGCTGGACGTGGGCATCGAGACCGGCCGAACCCACCAGATCCGGGTGCACTGCGCCGCGATACGCCACCCGTGCGTAGGGGATCCGGTCTACGGGGGCGACCCGTCGCTGGCGTCCCGGCTCGGTCTGAAGCGGCAATGGCTGCACGCGATGGGGCTCGGGTTCGAGCACCCGGGGACCGGCGCGTGGGTGACGTTCACGAGCAGCTACCCGCAGGACCTTCAGGAGGCGCTGGACCGGCTCGCCGGCTGGTGACCCGTCCAGCGCGCCTTCGCCGCCGACTCGCCCGCCCGGCGCGCCTGAGGTTCCGGTGTGCCTGAGGTTCGGTGCGCCTGAGGTGCGGCTTTCGACCGGTTGCATAGCCTAGGGGGCATGACCAGCGCCGACGAGAAGGATCGCCAGCCGCAGGAGGCCCCGCAGGGCGCGCTCGACCGCGCCAAAGGGCTGATCGCCGCAGCCCAGGAGACGCGGGTCGCTCGGGCGCTTCAACGCTACGGCAAGGCCCGCGGCGGACTCCTCGCCGGCGGCATCGCCTACTCCGCCCTCTTTTCCATCGTGGCTGCGCTGACGATCGCCTGGACGGTCTTCATGGCCACGCTGGGCGGCAACGCGGACGCCCGCGCCTCGGTGATCGAGGCGGTGAACCAGGCGCTTCCCGGAATCCTGCAGGACGGCAGCGGAGCGGGGCTGATCGATCCCGACCAGCTCGTGCTCGACTCGGCGATCAATCTGGCCTCGATCATCTCGGCGTTGGTGCTGCTGTGGACGGCGGTCAGCATCATGACCAACATCCGCTCGGCCGTGCAGGCCATGTTCGGCATAGTCGCCCCCATCGAGAACTTCGCCCTCCAGAAGCTGCGCGACCTCGCCGGGTTCGCCGCGATGGCGCTGGGCATCGTGACGTCCGCTCTGCTGGGCACCGCCGCCGGCACGGCGGGGCGGGCGATCATGGATGCGCTGGGCCTGGGGGACAACCCGGTCGCGGCGTTCTTCGTCCGCGTGGGCGGCCTCCTCGTCGCGGCGGGCGTGGCGACGCTGACGTTCGCGTTCCTGCTGCGGGTCACAGCCGCGGTCCGACCGCTGCGACGGGACCTGTGGCTCGGGTCGGCGGTCGGCGGCGTCGTCGTGCAGGTGATCCTCTTCCTCGGGACCTCCGTGGTGTCCTCGGTGAGCGACAACCCCCTGCTCGCCGCGTCGGCGTCGATCGCGACCCTGCTGCTCTTCGTCAACCTGCTGTCCCGCGTGCTGCTGATGGTGGCCGCGTTCACGGCCAACCCTCCGGCACCGGAGAAGCCACAATCGGCCGAAGAGGTGCACTTCAACGAGCAGCCCAACTTCGTGACGTTGTCGGCGCCGCACACGCTGGACTGGAAGTTCCAGGACGTGACCGGCCAGCTGGACGTCGACGAGTCGCTGCGTCCGGGAGCGCGCACGGGCCCGGATCGGCCGAGGGCCGGAGACGTACGTCCCGACGGCACGCCGATCCCGTACGAGGAACTCGGCTGGTGGTCACGTCGACGCGCGCTCAAGAAGGCCCAGCGCCACGAGCGCGGGGCCGTTGCGGAGCGGGCGCGGCTCGGCCAGCGGCCCCGCATTGAGGACGCGGAGCGGGAGTTCTGGGCGAAGAGACCGGGCGAGCCCGGGGACGCATCCGAGGCGCCCTCCTCGAGGCGCGACGAATCCGCGAAGGCGTCCGCGACGCGCGAGAAGGCGGCGTCGAATTGAGTCGCCGCTGAGGAGCCTGGCGCTGCCCTCCATGGGCCGTCTCGCGGCGTGGGACGACCACCCGGTCGGATGTCCAGCGCCCTGACCGGCGCGGACGGCCTGTGGCCGCCTGGTCACGCCTCCGGCGACACGCCGGACATCGTGATCCTGGTTGCCCCGCGGGGTGAGGGCGACCTACGCTCCCTACATCTAGTGGTTACACCGATGTAAGTCGTCCACATGTAGTCCCCAGGCGTTCACAGGTCGTCCACAACGGGGCGGCAGTTGTCCACACCTCATCCACCGGATCGTCCCCCGACGAGACGGGATGGGGCGCGGAGAACCCGGACTCCGGGGGCGTGGACGGCGCTTCGGGGTGGCCGCTGGGGGGCGTCGGGTGGACGCGCCGCCGGAGGGGGAATCCGGCGTCGCTCCCACCCGTTCGGGCAAGGACACCGCACGACGAAGGACCTGACGCACGACCGCATCACGCACCACCGTTTTTCATCACGCATCACCGCTTTCGCAGAACCAAGCCACCGACCCGCGCAGGAGGGGACCACCATGCACTGCCCGTTCTGCCGGCACGGCGACAGCAGGGTCATCGACTCCCGGGTCACCGACGACGGGGCCGCGATCCGGCGCCGCCGCCAGTGCCCGGCCTGCTCCCGGCGCTTCACCACCGTCGAGGTGGCCTCCCTGACCGTGGTCAAGCGGTCCGGGGTCACCGAGTCGTTCAGCCGCGACAAGATCGTCTCGGGGCTCCGCAAGGCCTGCCAGGGGCGACCCGTCACCGACGACGACCTTGCGCGTCTCGCCCAACAGGTGGAGGACGAGGTGCGGGCCTCGGGCCTGGCGCAGATCGAGGCCCACGAGGTCGGCCTGGCCATCCTCGAGCCGCTGCGCCGCCTGGACGAGATCGCCTACCTGCGGTTCGCGTCGGTCTACAAGGCCTTCGAAACCCTCGACGACTTCGAGGAAGCGATCGCGCTGCTCCGGGCGGAGCGCGCCTTCGTCCCCGACGCCTAACAGACCCCCACCTACGCCATCCCTGCATCCCACGCATCACCGCTGTTCACAGGCTTGTCAGAGTCCTCTGGCACCCTGGGAACAGTTCGACCTCACGGAAGGACTCGACACATGACGGAGACCACTGGCGCGTCGCCGCAAGCTCGTGAGGGCTTCGGCGGGGGGGTGCGCGTGTCGCGCATCTACACCACCCCGGGTATGCATCCCTACGACGAGGTCACCTGGGAACTCCGCGACGTCGTGCAGCAGAACTGGCGGACCGGCGAGACGATCTTCGAGCAGCGCGGCGTCGAGTTCCCCGACTTCTGGTCGATCAACGCGTCCACAATCGTGACGACGAAGTACTTCCGCGGCGCCCTCGGCACTCCTCGCCGGGAGTCCTCGCTCAAGACGCTCATCGACCGCGTGGTGCTCACGTACGTCGCGGCGGGCCGCGCGCACGGCTACTTCGCGACCGAGCAGGACGCGGAGGTCTTCGAGCACGAGCTGACCTACGCGCTGCTGCACCAGGTCTTCAGCTTCAACTCGCCGGTCTGGTTCAACGTCGGGACGCCCAGCCCGCAGCAGGTCAGCGCCTGCTTCATCCTCTCGGTGGACGACTCGATGGAGTCGATCCTCAACTGGTACAAGGAGGAGGGCTTCATCTTCAAGGGCGGCTCCGGCGCGGGGCTCAACCTGTCCCGGATCCGCTCCAGCAAGGAGCTGCTGTCCTCGGGGGGCACGGCGTCCGGCCCGGTGAGCTTCATGCGGGGCGCGGACGCGTCGGCCGGCACGATCAAGTCCGGCGGCGCCACCCGCCGGGCCGCCAAGATGGTCGTGCTCGACGTGGATCACCCCGACATCGAGGAGTTCGTCGAGACGAAGGCGCGCGAGGAGGACAAGATCCGCGCGCTGCGGGACGCCGGGTTCGACATGGACCTCGGCGGCAAGGACATCGTGTCGGTCCAATACCAGAACGCGAACAACTCGGTGCGGGTCACCGACACGTTCATGAAGGCGGTCGAGGACGGCGGCCGGTTCGGACTGACCGCCCGGCTCACCGGCGAGGTCATCGAGGAGATCGACGCCCGGGAGCTGTTCGGCAAGATCGCCCGCGCCGCGTGGGAGTGCGCCGACCCGGGGATCCAGTACGACGACACGATCAACGCCTGGCACACCAACCCTGAGACCGGGCGGATCACGGCGAGCAACCCGTGCTCCGAATACATGTCGCTGGACAACAGCTCCTGCAACCTGGCGAGCCTGAACCTGCTGAAGTTCCTGCGCGAGGACGACACGTTCGACGTGGAGCGCTTCGCGAAGGTCGTGGAGCTGGTCATCACCGCCATGGACATCTCGATCTGCTTCGCGGACTTCCCGACGGAGCCGATCGCGGCCACCACGCGGGACTACCGGCAGCTCGGCATCGGCTACGCCAACCTGGGTGCGCTGCTGATGGCGACGGGGCACGGGTACGACTCCGACGGCGGGCGCAGCCTCGCGGCCTCGATCACCTCCTTGCTGACGGGCGCGGCCTACCGCCGCTCGGCCCAGCTGGCGGGCGCGGTGGGTCCGTACGCGGGGTTCGCCCGTAACGCGTCCGCGCACCAGAAGGTGATGCGCAAGCACCAGGCCGCCAACGAGGCGATCCGCACGCTGGACGAGATGGACGGAGCGATCCACGCCGAGGCGGGCCGTGCCTGGGACGACGTGGTCACCCTGGGCGCCGCGCACGGGTTCCGCAACGCGCAGGCGTCCGTGTTGGCCCCGACCGGGACCATCGGCTTCATGATGGACTGCGACACCACCGGCATCGAGCCGGACTTCTCGCTGGTCAAGTTCAAGAAGCTGGTCGGCGGCG
>CAKUSI010000169.1 GCA_934678955.1 uncultured Austwickia sp.
TGGCAAAGCCGAGCTGGCCGAGCAGGGTGGCGGCATCCTGGTGCATCCGTGCCTGGCGCAGCAGGCCGAGACGGTTGCGCGGTTCGTCGCCGAAGAACAGGTTTTCGGCCACGGTGAGGTCCGGCAGGATCGAGGTTTCCTGCAGCGCCAGCGCGACGCCGGCGCGGCGTGCGGCCCGCGGCGAGCTGGGGCGGTAGGGCGCGCCGTCGAGCACCATGTCGCCGCTGTCGGCGGCAAAGCTGCCGGCGCAGACATGCATCAGCGTGGACTTGCCGGCGCCGTTCTCGCCGACGAGCGAGACGATGGCGCCGGGAGCGAGCGAAAAGCTCACGTCCCGAAGCACGCGGTTGGCGCCAAAGCTCTTGGAGAGCCCGGCGACCGCGAGGAGCGGACGGCTCGCCGGGGCGGGGGAGCATCTTGGCCGCCCTGCGGGACGCTGCGCTCGGCCACAGATCCTCCCCGCCCCCTCGCGCTCGCCGTCGCCCGCCTGGCCCCCGACCGGCGCCCCACGGGTGCCGCCCGGCCCCCTCACCCCAGCCCGGGACCGTCCCGGGCCACCGGCCCGCGCGCCGGGACCTGCGGGGTGAGGGCAGCCGCGACGGCTCGCCCGAACGCTGAGGGAGCACCTCACATGACCGCTTTCGCCACCCGGGCCAACGCGCCCGGACGCAACCTCGACCTGCAGCACCTGCTGTCCGTCCTGCGAGACCGACGCGCCCGCGCCCTGGACGTCATCGCCGGGACCGGCGCCATCCACGCCCGCGACGGCCGCCTGATCCTGGACGGCACCGAACCCGTCCTCGGCCCCGACGGAGTCACCATGACCGACGGCGCCTACGCCATCAACGACGTCGCGATGGGCGGCATCGCCGACAAGCTCGGCATCCCGCTGGCCTACCTGCGCCGCATGCACACCGACGCGACCGACCTGTTCGACGCCAACGTCAACGGGTGGCTCGCCCGCATGGACCGCCGCCTGCTCGTGCGGGTCCTGCGCGACGACACCGGCTCTGGCACGGCCCGCGCCGTCCTGTCCGACAAGTACGCGATCATGGACGACGAGGACGTCCTGCTCGCCGCCCTGGACGGCATCCGCGCCTCCGGCGCCCCGGTCCAGGTCGAGGGCGCCGACATCTCCGACCGCCGCCTGTACCTGAAGGTGTCCGCCCCCACCGTCAAGGCACTGGCCCCCGGTCTCCTGGGCAGCTACCGGTCCCCGTTCAACGGCCGGTCCGGCAAGGACCTGCCCGTGGTGTGGGCCGGGTTCGTCATCACCAACAGCGAGGTCGGCTGCGGCGCCTTCTCGATCATGCCGCGCGTGGTCGTCGAGGTCTGCCGCAACGGCGCCGTCATCACCGCACACGGGATGCGCCGCACCCACCTCGGCTCCCGGCACGAGGACACCGAGGGCCTGGTCACCTGGTCGCGGACCACGAACGCGAAGATGCTCGACCTGATCACCGCCCGGACCACCGATGCGGTCGCCTCGTTCCTCGACCCCGACTACCTGCAGCGCATGGTCCGCGAGCTCGAGGCCGCCGCCAGCCAGCCGGTCACCGACCCGGATACCACCATCAAGACCATCGCCGGCAAGCTGCGCTACAGCGACGACGCGGCGAAAGCGATCCTGGCCCACTTCATCTCCGGCGCCGACCCCTCCGCCGGCGGGATCCTGCACGCCGTCACCTCGGTCGCGCAGACCCTGCCCGACGCGGATGCCGCCCACGAGCTCGAGGCCACCGCGATCGCCGCGATGAACCTGGCTGCTGCGGCCTGATCGGGGCGGGGGAGCGGCGCGCGCGTCAAGGGCCTTTGCCCCGGGCCGTTCCGCTCCGCTCCGGTGCGTTCGTCGGACCGGTCGTCGTCCGCGACCGGTCCGACGGCGCAGCGTCCGCCACACCGCCACAACGACACCCAACCCTGCGTCGCGACCGCTCGCGCTCGCCCGCCCTCACGGAGGAACACGATGACCGACCAGCTCACCGCCGCGATCGAGGTCGCAGCCGAAGCCGCGACGGCCGACCCTGTCGAACTCTGCGACCCCGGCCAGCCGGACCTGCGGCGCCAGGTCGAACGGCTGGACAGGACCGTCGCCGACCTGCGCACCGAACTCGACGCCGCGCGCCGCGCCCACCACGACGACATCGCCACCATCGGCAGTGCCCTGCTGCGCGAGGCCGAGGACCGCGACTGGTGCCAGGACTACGACCAGGTCATCGACGAACTCAACCAGCGGCTGACGGTCCCGCTGCCCGAGCGCGAACGGGCCTGGGACGTCAGCTTCGACGTCCGCGTCACTGTCCACCTCTCCCACGCCCGCAACGCCGACGCCGCACGCGACCTCGCCGCCGACCTTGCCTCGGACATCGAGACCGCCTTGCAGCGCCTGCCACACGTCACCGCCGGCGACGCCGAGAACGCCGACGACTTCACCGTCGACGAGGCCGCCTGACGCTCGAGGCCGCCGTCCCGCCGGTGACGGGGGTCCCGTCCAGGGGCGCCCGACGGCGGGGCGGTGTCGTCCGTTGCCAGCCTGTCCGCGCTTATGAAAGGACCCGATCCATGTCCGCTCCCGCAGCGGGTGCTCCCCGCGAATCGTACGAGTTCGTGCACCTGCGCGGTCGCCGTGTCGTCCTGGCCCGTGGCATCCCGGTCCTGGAGGACGACGCCCACGTCCTGCCCGTCCCGGCCGAACCCGCCCCCGGCGAACCGGGCGCGATCGCCTTCACCCGCGACCTCGGCCGGTGGCTCGCCCGCCTGTTCGACCGCCCCGTCGACGCCCTGGTCTACCGCGAGAACCGGTGGGACCACCGGCCCTACCCGCGAGCACAGACCCACGACGTCCACGTCGCCGGGCACCTGATCCGCGTGACCGCCTACGACGTCCTCACCGCCGACCGGCGCGGCACCCTGACGGCCTACGCCATCGGCATCGACGACCGGACCCCGGTCCCGTTCACACCCCGCCGGCCCACGCGGCATCTCGACTCGCAACTCGCCTGGGCAGCCTGGCATACAGCCATCACGCGGTGAGACGCCGGGGCCCAGGCGGGGGCTGGATCTCTCGGTCGAAGCCTCCGCTCAGGTGACGCGTCAAGGGCTCACGACCACCTCGAGAGACGCTCCCGCCACCGTCTTCAAGTAGGACTGCGCCCCCGCCAGCAACTGCAACTGGTCATCCGTGATTCGGGCCGCAGAGATACCAGGCTGAGCCACCAACACCCGCATGCGCGGCCGAAGCTGAGGCGCCAGTTCCTGAAGGTGGAGGAGCGTTGCCGCGTCGCCGACCTCGAACGGGCTGACCCCCGTCCTGCGTTCCTTGAGCCCGGCCCTGTGGGCGAGCCCTGTCAGCATGGTGTCGATCCGCCGGCGCCAGCGCGCGCTGCGCAGTGCCTGACCACACACCTCGTACAGGTCCGCGAGCCGTGCACCCGGCGTGTCTTCCTTGGAGTATTTGCAGTGCGCGAGGGTGATGGCGAGCTCATTACCGGTGATCTTGAGTCCGACCAGGTCCGCGATCTCACCGGCGCCGTCGTCGTCCAGGAGCACGTCGAAGGTGCCGCTCGCCTCCAGATGACGGGCCATGTTGAACTGGATGGAGTCGGACTCCTTCGTGCTGCCCTGCGACTCCTTGTGGAGATCAACGCCCGTCCAAGGGAGGCCGGTCAGCCGGCCCCGGTCGAACGGTGGGACGTTCCGCACCTCGAGAAGCAGACCGCGGTCGGAGATGACGCGATCGCCGGCGAGGAGGAATGTGGGCCGATGGACGGTCAACCAGTCTCGGAAGGACTGGGGCTCGCGGCGGGGAAAGACGACCAGTGCGTCCCCGGCAGCGGCCGTGAAGGTCCAGTTTCCGACTGCGTCCACGTCGGCCTCATAGCCCAGTTCCCAGGAGGCGTGCTGACCGCGAATCGGAGCGGGCCGGTCTCGCCGTAGTCAGCCACCGTGAGGTCCGCCTCGAGAAGGGAGTGGCGGCGCCCCTCCCACTCGAGATGAGGTAGCGATCTCTCGCCCTCGTAGACGACGTAGGGCCACTCCACGGCGAGAAGCGGATAGGGCGGCCGGGTCGTGACGACCTTCGGGATGACGAAGCTGGCAAGCACGTCCTCCACGCGGATGCTCGCGTCGAGCAGTTTGCGCCCTTGCCGGTCGCACCAGTCCACCCACTCCTTGACGTTACTCGCGGTGCGCGGGGTCCAGAATCGGCCCGATTGGGCTGCGCTGATGCTGACCGGTTCGCCGTCCTCGAACCCGCGGGTGGCTATGTGGGTCTGCGTCTTGTCGCGGGTCTGGGTCTCGTCGAGCGCTTCCAGCACGTCGGCGCCGACGTGCATGGAGAACCGGCGGAACTGGCTGACGACGTCCACCAACCCGACGTTGGTGGGGACGAGGCGGCCCAGGCCGTGCAGGACGCGGAACGTCTTCTCGTCCCGGATCAGGTCCGCGCCCTCCCCGAGGACGGCCAGCGCGACGGAGTCGAAGGTGCTGGACTTCTCCGATCCGTACACGTAGAGGACCCTGCGGTCGGGGTCGAAGCGCATCAGGATGAGTTCGCTCACGCTGTTCTGGACGCCTCCGGCGTCGGCCCAATCAACCTCGGGCGTCCTGGTCACCACGAACCAGGCCACGGTTCCCTCGGCGCCGATGGCCACGGGGGTGGTGGTCTCGTTGACGGAGCCGAAGGCCGTCCGCGCGTTGGCCGGCTCCCACTCCGAACTGGGGGCATGGTGTGCGACGGCGCTGAGCTTGGGCAGCAGTGTGCCGAGCGGGATGTCGTCCGGTCCTCCGGAGAAGGACGCATCGAACTCGGAGGCAGCCTCCGCCGCGCTCGTGAGCCGCTCGGTGATGTCGTGGAGGACAACGTTCCAGTCCGCGTCCTCCCGCAGGAGTTCGCGAAGCGGGGTGAGCACGGCCTTCGGGTCGCGGTGTACGAACACCGACGCGCGCCCCAGCCGGTCTTCCTTCGAGGACCGGGTGAACCTTCCTACGAGCTGGATAAGTGGGCTCAGGCTCTTGCGGGGGTCGTGCAGCGCCGCGACCTTGAGTTCTGGTAGATCAAACCCCTCGCCGAACATGTCGACGCACACCAGCACCCGGCTGTCCCTGTTCCTGATCGCTTCACGCGCTGCCCGCCGTGCCGCAGGCGCGGTCTGGCTGTGCACGCAGACGGGGTTTAGGTCTGCCGCAAGGTCCTGGTAATGCCGTAAGACCTCCTCGGTCCGGGCAATGCTCCTCACCCGGGCCATCAGGACATGGTCGTGACCGTTGCGCAGGTCGTCGCGAAGGCGCTGGATCGCTTCCTGGGCGACGGCCCGATCCGGGTCCGCGAGGCTGACCACTGCCTTGTAGTCGATCGGTTTGAAGTAGCCGTCCTTCTGGGCCTCCCTCAGCGGGAACCGGTAGATGCCTCTCCCCGGAAGCGAACGACCGTCTTCGCGGTGCGGGGTGGCCGTGAACAGCAACACCGGACGACCCTCGAACGCGTCCACCACGTCGCGCCATGTCCTGGCCGGCGTGTGATGTGCCTCGTCCACCATCAGATGCGTGAAGCCCGCGAGAAGGGTCTCCCGTGCCCCAGGTGAGCTGGCGTGGACCGCATCCGGAGTCGTCACCAGGACATGGGCATGTGCAAGCAGCTCGAGAGCATCTTGCGCGTCGGGCAGGCCGTGCATGAGGGATCCGACGGCCGGGCGCAACGCGTCCGATGACACGATCCCCAGCTCCTGCAGGACGCCCAGTCGCAGGAACTTCTCAGCGACCTGGTCACGAAGATCCACGCTGAGAACGACCACGAGTAGACGTTCGATCCCAGCCGCGACGGTCACGGCGAGCATGGTCTCGGTCTTGCCTGTCCCGGTCGGCATGACGACGAGACCCGGCACCTCGACGCCCGACAACAGATGTCCCAGAACCGCGTGGAGCGCACCGGCCTGGGGACGGCGCAGCGCGCCCGGGGTCCCCGGACTGCGAATCGGCAAGGCGCCCTCCCAGGAGGTGGCGACCTCGGAGGAATGGACGATCGACCGGTCGCCGACCCACTCTGCCCGGCTCCCACTGCGGAGACCGGGCGATACTCGCACCGAGAGCGGCCCTTCGTGGACGGGACTCGTCGTCGTCGGCCAACTGCCGAATTCGTTGCGGGCCAGGCCGTCACCTGGGTCAGGGTCGACGGTCAACGTGCCCGCCGGCACGAGCAGTTGCTGAACGACGTTGCCGGCAACAACAGCCTGAACGCTCCAGACTGCCGACGTCGTGACCTGAATGGGGCTCATGGTCGAACGGCTCGAACCAGGTTGGCTACCACGGCGACTCCTCCCGCAGGGTCACACCCTGCAGCCGGTCGAAATTCCCGACGTCATCGTGATCACCGTACTCAAGATCGGTGCTGCGGGCGGCCCTGTCGCGATGGACCGCGAGGGACGCGGCCGACGAGCCAGCCGGGACCAAGCACGGTCGCGTCACTTGGTGAGTAGCAAGGACGGCGATCGTCGCCGCCCTGATACCTGGGCACGGCACTACCGCTGGTTGCAGCATGTCGGCAGCCACACCCCGTCGACGTGGCAAGGGAACCGGCAGCCGGTCTTGGCCAGCCCGGCACCTCGGCTCGTCGGTGGCCCTCGACGTGCTGCACGGTCTGACGGTGCTGCCGGCAGCTGAGGCGTCGGTGGTTCCGACGACCCGATGACCGCTGCGCCGGGTGGTCCTGCCCTGGGCAGGCTGGTCCCGCCGCCTGCGGGGTGCAAGGCGAGCGGGGAGCATCTTGCCCTCGCAACCCCGGCTTCGGGCACAGATCCTCCCGCGGGCGTGCGCCTTGCCACCCCGCGACGGCGGCGGGACCGAGCGCCTGCGGTCAGGACCCGCCCCGGCCGCAGCACCGTCGTTTCCTCATCGGCGCCGGGCGGGTCACCGCCGAGCCTTCCCGGAAGGACGACGCCCGTGAGCGTGCTACGACTCCTGGACCCGCACCTGCTGGTCCCCAACGACGCCAACCCCCGCAGCGAACTGCACGTCGAGGACCTGGTCGCCTCGATCCGCAACGTCGGCCTCCTGCAGGCCTTGCTCGTCGTCCCCCTCCAGCCTGACGGACCCGACTTCGCCGTCGAGGACGCCGACCAGCCGGACCAGGTCGCGGGGGAGCGATACCGCATCATCGCCGGCCACCGTCGCCACGCCGCCGCGCTGGAGCTCGGACTGGACACGGTGCCGTGCCTGGTCGCCGCCGACGACGGGCACGCCAGCGAGCTCGTGAAGATCCTCAACGAGAACGACCTGCGCACAGACCTCTCCCAGGCCCAGCGGGCCGGGCTGTACCAACAGTTGGCGTTGCTGGACTGGTCAGCAGAGGACATCGCCGCCGCCGTCGTGGCTCCCGTCGAGCGCGTCAAGGGCGCGCTGGCCGTGCAGAAACTGACCGGCACCACCCGGCAGGTCGCGATGCAGGCCGCCGACGACGGCACCCTTGACCTGGCCGACGCAGCCGCGCTGGCCGAGTTCAGCGACCCGAAGGTCGTCGAGCGGATCATCTCCCGGGGCAAGGGATGGGGATTCACCCACGCCGTCGCCGAGGAACGCTCCAAGGCCGACCGCAAGAGCGCCGCCGAACGGCTCAAGGCCGAACTGGTCCTGGCCGGGGCCCGGATCACCCCACGCCCCAAGGACTTCGGGTACGGGTCACGTGAGGCCGAGGCGTCCACCCTGCTCGACCGCGACGGCAACCC
>CAKUSI010000170.1 GCA_934678955.1 uncultured Austwickia sp.
CCTCCAGGCTGTCGCGTACGCCGACCGTGTGAAGCCCGCGCCACTTCCCGTCGGCGAAGACCCTGGCGTTGATCTGCAGATGTAGATGCCGGTGTGGGTCGCCGGCCCGGGAGGTGAAGTGGCGTACGACCGCCGCCTCGATCTCCTCGATCGGCACCTGCACCTGCCGATCGCGCGGCCCGACGCGCGTCGTCGCGTGACTCGCGAGCCACCCGATGATCTCCTCGGCCGCAGCCATCTGCGCCGCGTCGTACGCCTCCGCAATCTCCGGGTGCAGGGCTGCCGCGAGCGACCAGGTCTTCGGCCCGTTCACGGTGACCTCGACGAACCGGACGCCCTTCTCAGCCTTCCGCAACCGCCCCTTCGCGAGGCCGGTGTCGACCTCGTATCCGGCCACCCACCGCTCGTATGTCTCGCCGTCCATGTCGGCTCGGCGCTCGACGCCATCGGAGCTCGCGTAGAAGTGCATGGCGACCCCGCAGCCCTCGGCGAGGTAGTAGTCGTCCGCCCGGGACCGATCGGCCTCGACGTAGTGTCGAGCGGCGGCTGCCGCGCCGCGGTAGATCTTCATGCCGCCATGCATCGAAATCACCTCCGTCAACAGCCATCAACAACCGTGAAACCGCAGGTCAGCGGCCACATCGGCGCCCGTCCCACTACGAAACTTCGTAGCATGCGTGCCGAGTCTTGAGGAGCTTGAGAGGGCCGACCGGAAGGGCAGATTCGAGAGCCAGCAATGACCGGTGACGAGTGGTACTGGCGTGGTGTCGGTGAATGTCAGTCAAGTCCGGAACGATGGTGCGTGAGCTGAGGAGGTGAAAAGGTTGGATCCGTTGTTGCCGTTAGGACGCAACGAGGACTGCTGGTGTGGTTCGGGTCGCAAGTACAAGCGGTGCCACGGCAACCATCGACCCGCCTCTCAGCCCGGCGCACCTGTGCCCGAGGATCCCGACGACGGGACCTATATCAGCCCGAGGTCGGTCCTCGCTCACGACGCGATGTCGATTCCCGATGGTGGCGCTCCACTCACGATGCCCACTGGTGAGCCAACAGCGAAGCCGATCACCTACACCAGTTGGGACCAGGAGCTGGTCGCAGTCGCCAAGACCTCCGACCCTCCGCTCGGCCCGCGGGATCTCGGTCGACTGCGGGCCGAAGTGATGCGCCAGATCGCTGCACAGCCGGCCGACGAGTCAGAGCCCGCCGATCAAATCAAGCAGGGATTGTTTTACTTGGCCGCGGAGTCGCTGCGTACGGTCAACGCTCTGGCTGCTACCGACCCGAAGCCGTCCATTCTGTGGAACGAGGAACTCGACCCAGCGGCGTTTATCGGGCGAACCCTGTTGCTTGCGGATCATGTGGCCATGCCCGACGGGGTGTTCGAGGCACTTCTTCGTCGGGGAACCAACCGGTCGTTGAGCCGGGCGGCGGTCAAGCAGCTCGCGATCGCGGAGCTGATCGAGGTTGGTCTGGTGATCCCTGTTCCGGTGGGCGTCGCGATGGCAGTGAACGGCGCGGGGGCGGCAGCACTCACCGAACTTGACCTCAAGGACCCCTCGCTCGTCTCGTGGGTCCGCGATCAGCTGATCATCGAAGGACCGACGGCGAGGGAAGCGTTGTTCGTGGGTGTCGCCGACGACCTTTCGACGGTCGCGGAAAAGTTCTGGCTCCACGGACACATCGATGCCGAGTCGCTCACCGCAGACGGCCGCTTCACGACCAAGATGCTCCAGCACTACGACCCGGGTTACGACTACGGGCCGTGGATCAAGCAGGTGTCGGACGACGCTGTCAGCTACTACGTGCAGCGGACAAACGAGCGACTTGTCACGGCCGACGTGTTTGGGGCTGAGTTCGTCAGCGCTTCGATGTTTGAGGCCCGCCTCCTCGCACGAAACAAGCGGGGACGGGACTCTGGACCGGCGCATGCCGCGGTGTGGGCGGACGTGCCGCAACTCCCAGACCTCGCTGGGCGTGAGCTCGTCAAGGTGATCCAGAATGAAGACGCTGTTGAGGATCTTCGGCGCCAGGTGCGGGCATCATTGGTGACCGCGCGCACGCCCGGCGAGCGGACGGACGCACTCACCGCGCTTGCCCACGAGTTGGAGGGGGCCTCCCACCGCTTGGAAAGGACGGCGAGGTCGGACAGGGCATGGCAAGCCGCCGTTCCTGCTGGGCTGGGCGTCGCGAGCCTCGTTCTAGGCACGATTTCCGGCGGGCTCCTGCCTGTAGCTGCGGGCGCGCTCGGTGTGGCCGGCGGCATCGCTCCATATCTAGGCGCGCGGATCAACGCGCGCAGGGAAGCTGCATATCTGTTTGTGACCGCCCGGAGATCTCGTCGATAGTCCAGTGGTTTCGTCTTCGACCATCTCGAGAGGTCGACAAGCTGCAAGCAGAAAGGTCCATCGCGGGCTCGCTGGTCGTTGTGACTGACCATCGGGGGAGTTCCGGAAGGCAAAGTCGAGACTGGTATTGAAGAGAAGGTCGCAAGACGTAAGGGATCAGTCGCCCGGCTCCTGATCGCTGTCACCGGCGGGGGTCGGCGCTTGCCCGCTTTCCGCTGCTTTAGCCTCCTGGCGGCGTCGGGCCCGCACGCGCTCCAGTCCGGTCAGCGCGTATTCGATTCTCGCATCTAGATCGTCGGCGTCCACGCGCCGATCGAAGTACGAATCCGGGTTATGCCGATCGAGAAGCTCGGGCTGCTGTGGCATACGGTCCAGCACCTCGTCAACGCCCAGCAGGTCCTCGACGGTGCTCTCCGAGAAGTCGCCCATCGATGTCCAGGAGTCTTCGCCGTTGCTCGCCTGCCCGAGCGGGATCAACAGCCCGAGAACCTCCTTCAGGTCCCATGCGCCTGAGTCGATGGCCTCCCACACCAATTCACGGGTGTTTGCGGGCTCGGCGAGATGGAGGTGCGCATACAGAAAGGACAAGAGACGAGGGTGAGACCGGGCGGGCTGGCTAGCGAACGACCTGATCCCGGCGGTCAGAGCGTCGGCGACGGGAGCCTTCGCTTGCGATGCCCAAGGGTGCGGGGTGTCGGATTCCTTCAATCCCATCCGCACGATGTCCGCCGCGAGTGCAAGCGACGCTGTGTCCGAATGTGCTAACGCCTCGACCAGGGGCACAGCAGTCGACGGCTCGGTCTGGTCGAGCACGTCCACTGCGAGACCAATGATGCTGAAGTCGGGAGACAGGCCGAACGGGCCGCTCTTCTGGTTCATCGCCGGCAGATAGATGCTGGCAAGCAGAGGGAGGGTCGTCGACGCGGGCAACGGCGACGCCCGGTGTTCTCGGCGCAACTTACGCAAGGCGGGCGAGGCATCCCCGCGCATTCGCCGTACGAGCTCCGTCGTCGCGGGACCTAGCGCTCCGGCTCGCAGCTCGTCAGCAGCCGCCCTGACGGTCGACTCAGCCAGATCCGACTCCGGAACACCGACCTGGACGTACCGGTCGAAGTGTTCGGAGGTGCCGACTCCCATCCTCTGGGTCACGTCCTCCTGGTAGGACGAGCCGACGTAGGCCGTGCCCTCCTTGGCGCCCCGAATGTAGATGAACAGGTGTGCGAGCAGGTTCTCGATCGCAGCCGGATGCCGTGGTTTGGCGTCGGCGATTCGCTTCTTCCAGCGCGCCCATCGGTCCTGCGGCGATTCCTGGCGGATTTCGAAGCTGAAGGCAGAGGCCTGCTGAAGGATCTCGGAACGGTGGTTCACAAGGAGGTCGAGCGTCGGACGCTCGAACACACGCAGGAACGTCATGGCAACGAAGTCGGAGAAGTCGACTTCACCCGCGACGTCAGGCCATGTCGCGTCGACTTGGGTGAATAGGCGCTTCACTGAGCGTGGTTGGTCGAGGTAGATCGCCAGACAGTCTTGCCATATTCGCTGCATCCGTCGGTTCGTGCCGGCTGAGAGCGTGATTCCTCGCCGTGCGCAGATCTCATCGATCGCCGCGTTGGCCAATGCGGCCTGTTGCTCCGGCAACATGGGAGGGATCTCAAGCCGGACCTGGATGATCTTCTCCAGGTACTGCTGAGCGTGGCCCGAGCCCCTTCCCACGAGATCGGTCGCCTCCAGTAGATCTGTCAGGGTCGCCTCGTCGTACGCAAGCAGGTAGTAGACGTTCGGCAACCGGCCGAGGAGACGCACGAGCTTGAACGTGTAGAGCACCTCGTCGGGCGCCAGGCGGTCGAGGTCGTCGAGCACCATCAGAACGGGGTGGTCGATCTTGGCAAGACCCTGTGCGGCGAGCTCCCGTAGGCGGGCCGGACTGCGGTCTCCCGTGATGACGGCTCCGACGGCTCCGATCGCTCCCGATCCGTCAATGCCTGCGATGCCGCCGGCCGCGCCGAGCGGCGCTGCCTTGGAGACCCACTCGCCTACGATCGCGCGCCATTCCTTCCCGAGGACTTCCTCTGGAACAGCGTCGCGCAGCGAAGCGAAGAAGCCGGCGGCGGAGCCTGGGAAGTCGGAGTAAGCCCACGGATTGTGATGCCCGATGTACCAGTCGCTGTTCGCCAGATCGGTCTCGATCTGGCCCAGCAGACTGGATTTTCCTGATCCCCACGGACCAACCAAGCCCACGACGGCGCTCTCCGTCTCCTCGGCCAGATCGCGAATCGCGCGCGCCAACTGGGTAGCCAATCGCTTCCGATTCAGTACGTCACGTTCCAGGCCGTCTGCGTCGTCAGCGTAGAGAGACTGGGTCTTGCGCTCGAGCGTTCGAGGTGTGCGGGTCGCGCTCGCCTTCCTCTGGCCGAACCTCATGCCACCTCCTCCGGCACGGCGGTCCGTTTGATCTTGTTCAGGGTCTCGACGATGACGTTGACGTCGGCGTCGGGGAAGAAGAAGTCCGGGCCGGTGGGGGCGTGGTCGGTGTATGGCGACTCGAAGAGACGAGCCGGCTCCATGACGCCGTTCTTGGTGAGCTCATCGACGATGAGGCTCACGAACCGCACCTGGTCGGCCGAGAAGTGGGTGCCATTGAGGTACTTCTCGAACGCCTCCGTCGCCGCGGAGCGGTCGAGGCCTACCAGGCTGCGGACGAAGATGCCCAGCCCGCCGCCCTGCTCGTTGGCCCAGGCGATGTCGACCTGTTGACCGCCGGAGGCGACGAGCATCTGCTCCAGCTCGGTCAGGTCGTCGGCGGTGAGCTGCTTGTTGCGGCGCAGGCGTTGGAGGGCGAGGTTCTCCAGATGCTCGCGCAGGTAGGCCTCGGCCTTGGCGCGGAAGCGCTCGAAGTTCGTCCCAGGCGTCGTGCCGGGCAGCGTGACCTCGACTCCTTCGCCGAGGGTGTCCTCGAAGTCGGTGTAGATCGGATTGCGCGGAGTCTTCTCGATGAACCGGGCGAGTCCGCGGATGCGCAGTCGCGCGAGTTCCAGCATCGGCAGGGTGACGTCGATCCACCACTCGTCACCGGCCACCGACTCCAGCAGGACGGCTTGTTCGGCGACGCTCGGGATCGTGGTCTTGCCGAGCAGCGCGGCGGCGATGCGCTGCACGGTCTCGCGGAGCCGTTCGGCCAGCACGGCGTCGCCGTCGAGCTGAGCGAGCTGGCGGCGCAGGATGAGCAGGTCGAACCGCTTGGCGTCCTCGTCGTCGTCTCGAACCGATGACGGCAACCCGGCGAGCGTGAGCAGCTCCTCGGAGTCCTCCGGCCCGAGCTTGTTCCACGCCTCCGAAGAGACGTACTTCTCGACAGCCCTGCGGTGAGGCCGGACGACGAAGTTGTCGAGGTTCATCCCCACCACGACCTCGTGCAGGGTCTTCACCGTGGACGACCGGAGGTCGGGTTCACCGCCGCCAAGCGCGGTCACGAGCCCGAGTCGTGCCTCGAAGAGTCGCTGGGAGAGCGACTTCTGGATCTGACCCTGCGAGCCGGGCAGGTCTTGGCTGAAGTACTCGAGGTTGCCGCAGAAGTCGAAGACCAGGAAGTCCTTCTTGTGCTCGTCCGGACCGTACAGATCGGGGCACAGGCGGGTGCCGCGGCCGATCATCTGCCAGAACTTCGACTTCGAGCGCACCATCTTGAAGAACACGAGGTTCACGACCTCAGGTACGTCGATGCCGGTGTCGAGCATGTCGACGCTGATCGCGATGTGTGGTGCCTTGTCCTTGATCGAGAAGTCGTCGATCAGCGAATGGGCGTACGGCGTGCCGTGGGTGATGACGCGGGCGAAGTGTCCGGCGAGCTCGGGGTAGGCGAGGTTGAAGCGTTTCTCGATGAACTCGGCGTGCTTCTGGCTCTTCGCGAAGACGATCGTCTTGCCCAGCCGATCACTGCTGGCGACCTTGTAGCCCTGCACCATCAGGGTCTCGAGGACCTTGTCGACGGTGTCCTCGTTGAACAGGAACCGATTGAGCTCCTCGGCGCCGACCTCATCGGGCGGGCCGTCCTCACCCCAGTCCAGCGCATCCCACTGGTCCTTCTCCTGCTCGGTGAGGTCGTCGTACTTGATGCCCGAGCGGAGGAACTGGGTGCCCACGCTGATGCCCTTCGGGGGCACGAGGTAGCCCGCATCGACGGCCTCGTCCAACGAGTAGTTATCGGTGGGGACTCCGTCCTCGAGATGGAACAGCCGGTAGGTGTTGTGGTCGACCTCGTCCTTCGGGGTCGCGGTCAAACCGACGAGCATGGCGTCGAAGTAGTCGAAGATCGCGCCGTACTTGGCATAGACGGAGCGGTGGGCCTCGTCGATGACGATCAGGTCGAAGTGGCCGGGACCGAACCGACGCAGGCCGCCGTCGACCTCGTTGATCAGATTCATCATCGTTGGGTAGGTCGAGACGTAGACGCGGCCCTCCACGGCCCGCTCGGTCACCAGGTTCACGGTCGTCGAGCCGGGCAGGTGCGCTTTGAACGCGTTCGCGGCCTGGTTGACCAACGCGGTGCGGTCCGCGAGGAAGAGCACCCGCTTGACCCAGTTCGCCTTCTGCAATAGATCGACGAGCGCAATCGTGGTGCGGGTCTTGCCCGATCCTGTCGCCATGACCAGCAGCGCCTCGCGCTGCTTGCGGTCGAACGCGTCGCTGACCGCCTTGATCGCCCGGACCTGGTAGGGCCGACCAGCAATGTCGGTTTTCACCGGAGCGCTCGACAATGGAAGCTTGGTCCGACGGCGCTGGATGAGCAGCTCGAGCTCATCGCGGGTATAGAAGCCCTGGGTTTCGCGGGGCGGGTAGCCCCCGGCGTCGTCCCAGATCCGGTGCTCGTAGCCGTTGGTGTAGAAGATCACCGGCCGCCGGCCGAACTGCTTCTCGAGACAGTCGGCGTAGAGCTTGGCCTGCTGCTGGCCCACCTCCGGTGACTTCGCGGTGCGCTTGGCCTCTACCACGGCGAGGGGAAGGCCGTCGGCGCCCCACAGGACGTAGTCCACGAAGCCCTTGCCCTCGGCGTTGGGCATGCCCGTGACCTCGAACTCGCGGTCGCGCTGCTCGGCCAGTTCCCACCCGGCCTCCTGCAGCAGGACGTCGATGAACAGGTCTCGGGCCGCGGCTTCGTCGTAGTCGCGGGTGTCTGGCGCGGCTGCCGCTTGGGCCGCGGCGATCTGCGCCTTCAGCCTTGCGATCTCTGCCTCGTGCTGAGCGAGACGTTCGTCCTTCTCCGCAAGCTCGCGGGTGTGGGTCTCGTCGTGCTCCTTGAACTTCGCGGTCAGCCGACCGACCTCCTCGCGCGACAACGGCGCTGCCTTGGCGGCGAGCGCAGGGTCGAAC
>CAKUSI010000171.1 GCA_934678955.1 uncultured Austwickia sp.
GAGTACGGCTGGGCCGACCCCGACGCCGCAGGCGCCTCGGCGCGCCGCGGGCTGAACGAGGACGTGGTCCTCGACATCAGCAGACGCAAGAACGAGCCCGAGTGGATGACCAAGACCCGCCTGAAGGGACTGCGGCTCTTCGACCGCAAGCCGATGCCGAGCTGGGGCAGCGATCTCACGGGCATCGACTTCCAGAACATCAAGTACTTCGTGAAGTCCACGGAGAAGCAGGCCGCGACGTGGGACGAGCTGCCCGCGGACATCAAGGCCACCTACGACAAGCTCGGCATCCCGGAGGCGGAGAAGCAGCGCCTCGTGGCCGGCGTCGCGGCGCAGTACGAGTCCGAGGTCGTCTACCACCAGATCCGCGAGGACCTGGAGGAGAAGGGCGTCGTCTTCCTCGACACCGACACCGGCCTGCGCGAGCACGAGGACATCTTCCGGGAGTACTTCGGCTCGGTGATCCCCCCCGGTGACAACAAGTTCGCCGCGCTCAACACCTCGGTATGGTCGGGCGGCTCGTTCATCTACGTCCCGCCGGGCGTGCACGTCGACATCCCGCTGCAGGCATACTTCCGGATCAACACCGAGAACATGGGCCAGTTCGAGCGGACGCTGATCATCGCGGACGAGGACAGCTATGTGCATTACGTCGAGGGCTGCACCGCGCCGATCTACAAGTCCGACAGCCTGCACAGCGCGGTCGTCGAGATCATCGTGAAGAAGAACGCCCGGGTGCGCTACACGACGATCCAGAACTGGTCCAACAACGTCTACAACCTCGTCACCAAGCGCGCCATGTGCGAGGCCGGGGCCACGATGGAGTGGGTCGACGGCAACATCGGCTCCAAGGTGACGATGAAGTACCCCGCCGTCTTCCTCATGGGTGAGCACGCCCGCGGGGAGACGCTGTCGATCGCCTTCGCGGGCGAGGGCCAGCACCAGGACGCGGGCGCCAAGATGGTGCACGCCGCGCCGCACACCTCCAGCTCGATCGTGAGCAAGTCGGTGGCCCGCGGCGGCGGCCGGACCAGCTACCGCGGTCTCGTCCAGGTGGCGGAGGGCGCGGTCGGCAGCAAGGCGACCGTGCGCTGCGACGCCCTGCTGGTGGACAACATCAGCCGGTCCGACACCTACCCCTACGTCGACGTCCGCGAGGACGACGTCCAGATGGGCCACGAGGCCACGGTCTCCAAGGTGAGCGACGACCAGCTCTTCTACCTCATGTCCCGCGGCTTGTCCGAGGAAGAGGCGATGGCGATGATCGTGCGCGGCTTCGTCGAGCCCATCGCGCGGGAGCTGCCGATGGAGTACGCCCTGGAGCTGAACCGCCTCATCGAACTGCAGATGGAAGGAGCCGTGGGCTGATGCCCGTCGCGACCGACGACCAGACCGAGCAGGCAGATCGGGCCGGGGCGCACGCCGCCTCCGTCCCGGTCTCCCGGGCGGACCGCGCGGCCTCGCGCGTCGCCGCCGACTTCCCGCACCCCACCGGGCGCGAGGAGGAGTGGCGCTTCACCCCGATGGACCGGCTGCGCGGCCTGGACAAGGACGAACCGTTCGCGGGCGGTGCCCTGACGCGCACCCACGAGGGGCCGGACCAGGTGCGGGTGGAGTCGATCGACGCCGCCGACCCGCGGGTCGGCGCCAGCGGGCTCGTCCCGGAGGACCGGCCGAGCGCGCGCGCCTGGGAGTCCGCCGGGGAGGTCGTGGCGGTCACCGTCCCCCGTGAGGCCGACCTGGAGCAGCCGCTGGTCGTGCGGCGCACGGGGACCTCGGAGGCGCCGAGCGCCGAGCACTTGCTGGTGCACGCGGACGCGTTCAGCCGCTCCACCGTGGTCCTCACGAACACCGGCACCGCGACGCTGGCCGAGAACGTCGAGGTCGTCGTCTCCGACGGCGCCACCCTCACCCTCGTGAGCATCCAGGAGTGGGACGAGCGGGCAGTCCACCTGTCCCGTCAGCACGTCCGCCTCGGGCGCGACGCCACGTGCAAGCACATCGTGGTCTCCCTCGGCGGCGGGATCGTCCGCGTCGACGCGACCGCCTCGTACGACGGCCCCGGCGGGCACTACGAGGGCCTGGGGGTCTACTTCGCGGATGACGGGCAGCACCTGGAGCACCGCCTCTTCGTGGATCACGAGGCGCCGCGGTGCAGTTCGCACGTCGTCTACAAGGGCGCCCTGCAGGGCGCGAGCGCGCATACGGTCTGGGTCGGCGACGTACTGATCAGGGCGGCCGCGGAGGGCACCGACACCTACGAGCTCAACCGCAACCTGGTGCTCACCGAGGGGGCGCGCGCCGACTCGGTGCCCAATCTGGAGATCGAGACGGGCGAGATCGCGGGGGCCGGGCACGCGAGCGCGACCGGCCGCTTCGACGACGAGCAGCTGTTCTACCTGATGGCCCGCGGCATTCCGCAGGCGGAGGCCCGGCGCCTGGTCGTCCGGGCGTTCTTCGCCGAGATCGTCGAGCGGATCGGGGTGCCCAGCGTCACCGAGCACCTGATGACGGCGATCGACGAGGAGCTGGCGGTCTCGCTGGGGGTCGCGTCCACACCGGGCGCAGACGCCGGCGAGGAGTCCGCGGACGAGAAGGAGCAGGCATGAGTTTCACGCGCGTGTGCGCCACCAAGGAACTGCCGGGGACCAAGCAGGTCAAGGGGTTCACGGTCGAGGGCACCAAGGTCGCCCTCGTCCGGGACGCCGACGGCGGCCTGCACGCGGTCGAGGACGACTGCAGCCACGCCAACGTCAAGCTGTCCGACGGGCGCGTGGTCGGCGACCGGATCGGGTGCTGGCTGCACGGGGCGACGTTCGATCTCGTCACCGGCGAACCCAAGGCGCCCCCCGCCACCACCGGGATCCAGGTCTACGCCGTCCGGATCGACGGCGAGGACGTCCTGGTGGACGTCACCACACCGACCAACTCCACCGCCGACGCCGGCACGGCGCACTCCGGCGGGTGCGGCGGCAGCAGCTGCGGCTGACCGGCGCCACCCGAACACCACGAGCCTTCCTGACCACGAGCCTTCCTGACGAGGAGCATCAGTTGTCCACCCTGGAAATCCGCGACCTCCACGTGAGCGTCGAGACCGAGAGCGGCCCGAAGGAGATCCTTCGCGGGGTCACCCTCACGATCAACTCGGGGGAGTCCCACGCGATCATGGGACCCAACGGGTCCGGCAAGTCCACGCTGGCCTACAGCGTCGCGGGCCACCCGAAGTACACCGTGACCAGCGGCACCGTCACCCTCGACGGCGAGGATGTCCTCGCGATGAGCGTCGACGAGCGAGCCCGCGCCGGGCTGTTCCTCGGGATGCAGTACCCGGTCGAGGTGCCGGGCGTCTCCGTCAGCAACTTCCTGCGCACCGCCAAGACGGCGATCGACGGGGAGGCACCGAAGCTGCGCACCTGGGTCAAGGACGTCAAGACCGCGATGGCGGACCTCAAGATGGACCCGTCGTTCGCCGAGCGCGACGTCAACGCGGGGTTCTCCGGCGGCGAGAAGAAGCGCCACGAGATCCTCCAGATGGAGCTGCTGAAGCCGAAGATCGCGATCCTCGACGAGACCGACTCGGGCCTGGACGTCGACGCGCTGCGCGTGGTGTCGGAGGGCGTGAACCGCGCCAAGGAGGCCAACAACCAGGGCATCCTGCTGATCACGCATTACACGCGGATCCTTCGCTACATCAAGCCGGACTTCGTGCACGTGTTCGTGGACGGCCGGATCGTCGAAGAGGGCGGCCCGGAGCTGGCCGATGAGCTCGAGGCCAGCGGCTACGACCGTTTCCTGGCGGCGAACGTCTGATGCCCGCCACCGTCAGGGACGCCGCACCGGACCTGCGGGCCGGGACGCCGGAGCTGGAAGCGGACCGGGCCGGCGCGGCCCGCCCGTTCAGCGAGGAGGAGCTGCGCGCGATCCGCGCGGACTTCCCCATCCTCGGGCGGTCCCTGCGGTTCGACGCCCCGCTCACGTATCTCGACTCGGGGGCGACCTCGCAGAAGCCCCGTCAGGTGCTCGACGCCGAGCGCGGCTTCTACGAGACGCTCAACTCAGCCGTCCACCGCGGCGCGCACCAGCTTTCCGAGGAGGGCACGGACCGGTACGAGATCGCCCGCGAGCGCATCGGCGCGTTCATCGGCGCCCCCGCGCGCGAGGTGATCTTCACCAAGAGCGCCACGGAGTCGCTGAACCTGGTCACCTACGCGCTGAGCAACGCGCAGGCTCCGGGTGCGCTGGACGCGGTCGCCGCGACCGACCTGGCCCTGGCCCGGCGGCTGCAGATCCGCCCGGGCGACGAGGTCTGCGTCACCGAGATGGAGCACCACGCGAACCTCGTTCCGTGGCAGGAGTTCTGCCACCGCACGGGAGCGACGCTGCGGTGGCTGCCGGTGACGCAGGAGGGCCGCTTGGACCTGAGCGACCTGGACGCCCTGGTCAGCAGGCGCACCAAGGTGCTGGCGTTCACGCACGTCTCGAACGTGCTCGGGACGATCAACCCCGTGGACCGGCTCGTGGCGCGCGCCCGGGAGGTCGGGGCGCTGACCGTGCTCGACGCGTGCCAGTCGGCGCCGCACCGGCGCCTCGACGTGACCGAGCTGGGCGTGGACTTCCTCGCCTTCTCCGGGCACAAGATGCTCGGCCCGCTCGGGTTGGGCGTCCTGTGGGGCCGCTACGAGCTGCTCGATGCGCTGCCCCCGTACCTGACCGGCGGCTCGATGATCAAGACCGTCCGGATGGAGGGCTCGACCTACCTCGAGCCGCCCGCCAAGTACGAGCCGGGGGTGCCGCCCGCGCCGCACGTGATGGGGCTGGCCGCGGCGTGCGACTACCTGACCGGCCTCGGCATGGACCGGGTCGACGCGCACGTGCGCGCGCTGGGGGAGCAGCTCATCGCCGGGCTGGAGCAGCGGCCGTGGGTGCGCGTCCTGGGCCCCGGCATCGCGCCCGACCGGTCCGGGTCGGTGGCGTTCGTCGTGGACGGCGTGCACCCGCACGACGTCGGGCAGGTCCTGGACGACGCCGGCGTGGAGGTCCGAGTGGGGCACCACTGCGCGGCGCCGCTGCACCGGGCGCTGCGCCTGACGGCCTCGACCCGGGCGAGCTTCGGGCCGTACAACACGCCCGACGAAGTGGACACGATGCTGCGGGCCCTCGACCGCGTCCCCGAGACCTTCCATCTGGAGGTGTGATGGATCTCTACCAGGAGCTGATCCTGGACCACAGCAAGAACCCCCAGCACGCGGGGCTGCGCGAGCCGTTCGAGGCGGAGGTGCACCACGTCAACACCACGTGCGGGGACGAGGTGACGCTGCGGGTCCACCTGGAGGACACCACCTCCGGGCCCCAGGCGGTGCTGGCCGATGTCAGCTATGACGCGATCGGCTGCTCGATCTCGATGGCGTCCGCGTCGATCCTCGCCCAGGAGTGCCGCGGGCACAGCCTGGCCGAGACGATGGACACGTACGCGGCGATGAAGTCGATGCTGACCTCCCGGGGCCAGGACCCGGGCGACGAAGAGGTCATCGGCGACGGGGTGGCCCTCGCGGGGGTGGCCCAGTACCCCGCCCGCGTGAAGTGCGCCCTGCTGCCCTGGACCGCCCTGACCGACGCGCTCGCCCGCGCGGGCGCCGACCTGTCCGCCATGCCTGCCGAGGAGACACGATGAGCGAGATGAACGCCGCCGGAATCACCGCGCCGGCGACCGTGGCCGACGTCGAGGAGGCGCTGCGCGACGTCGTCGACCCCGAGCTGGGGATCAACGTCGTCGACCTGGGCCTGATCTATGGGGTCCACCTCGACGACGGACACGCCGTGATCGACATGACGCTGACGTCCGCGGCCTGTCCGCTGACCGACGTGATCGAGGACCAGACGGCCGACGTGCTGATGGGCCTCGTGAGGAGTCACACGATCAACTGGGTCTGGATGCCGCCGTGGGGGCCCGACAAGATCACCGACGACGGCCGCGAACAGCTGCGCGCCCTCGGCTTCAACGTCTGATGGGCGCTGATCGGTCTCACCGGCAGGGCTGCTGCGCTGCGCGTCGGCCGACGCGCACCCTCTGATGCCCCTCCAGCCGTCGGACGACCCCGACCTGTTGCTCCCGCGCGCCGGCGACGGGCCGGTCTGGATGACCTACCGCGCCGCCCTCGAACGCGGCCAGGACGTGCTCGCGGTGCTGTGGCGGCTCCGCGAGAAGGTCGACGGCGGCGACCGGGTCGACATTCCGGGGTGGTCGGCGCCCGGGGGCTGCCCGACGCAGGAGCTGGACGAGCTGATCAGGCTGGTCATCGGCGCCGAGCCCGAGTTCGACGGGTGGTCCCAGGCGCAGCGCGTGAGGCGGGACCCTGAGTATGCGCGCGCGGTGCTGAGTGATCCCGACTGCGACCCCGCCCTGCTCGGCTGGGTGCTGACCGAGCGGCCGGGGTCGGCCGCCTTCTTCGCGCAGAGCCATCCGCGGGCTCCCGAGGGAGTCCTCTACTTGCTCGCCGACTCGCCCGACGCCGCCGACCGGGCGGCTGCGGCGATGGCGCGTGCCACCCCGGAGGCGTGCCTGTTGGCACTGCTGGAGGATCCGGACGAGCGGGTCCGTGGCACGGCCGCGCACAACGTGTGGGCACCTCGGGCCGTGGTCCGTCGCGCGCTGCAGGCCGGGCTGGTGCAGACGGACGAGCTGGACGGCTACCACGACGTCCCGTGGGACGTGTTCGACGACGTGGCGATCGAGTCGACGACCTCGCCCGGCTGGCCGTCGGAGTTGCTGCCCGGCTACCTGCTGTGGCGCCTCGCCGAGAGGGCCGGGGGACTGGAAGGCGCCGGGCGCGACGAGGTGGACGACCTGGACCTGCCGGAGGCTGCGGCGGGGGAGACGTTCGGTGCGTACGCCGACCGGATCGCGGCCTCGCACGGGGACGCCGTACGGGCGGCGTACGCTTCCGCTGCCTCCTGAGGCCCCGGGAGAGCGCACGAAACCGGGGCGGGGTCCTACGGGCGAGGCTGGTACGTGGGGGTCTGAGCTCTGCTCACGATGGGTCGACTCTCCGTAGCCTGGGTGACCACCCCACCCCGGGTTGCCGACGACGGGCGCCGAGCTCCCGCCGTTGCGGCTGGGCTCTCGTGGTTCAGGGTGGGCTCTTGTCTGAACGGGAGTCGACCCGATCTCCTGAGTGTCCACCCGGATGAGCGGGAGTCAGCTGCCTTGGGGGGCGCCCCTGATGCCGGGGGTTCACTCGAGGTCACAAGAGCCCACCCGGATCATCGAGCGCTCGCGACGGTTCGACGCCGTGGCTCCAAGGAAGGGCCAGTCGGAGCGAGGAGAGGTCGGACGCTGGGGTGCGTACCGTTCCCGCCCACGGGCGGCAAGTGGCGTGGCGGACCTGCGCCGACGCTTACCGTTCCCGCCCATGGGCGGTAAGTGGCGTGGCGGACCTGCCATGTTGCGTCCGTTCCCGCCCACGGGCGGTAGGTGGCGTGGCGGACCTGCCATGTTGCGTACCGTTCCCGCCCACGGGCGGCAGATGACGCGGCAGACCTGCGCCGTTGCGTACCGTTCCCGCCCACGGGCGGCACGTGGCGTGGCGGACCTGCGCCGACGCGTACCGTTCCCGCCCACGGGCGG
>CAKUSI010000172.1 GCA_934678955.1 uncultured Austwickia sp.
GGTCGAAGTCTCCGCCCAGGGCGTAGGCCAGGGCGAGTTCGCCGTGATCGACGACCTCCGGGGTGAGGCCGCTCGCTCGCAGGCCCTTGGCGACGAAGCTCGCGATGCGGGGCTCGTCCTCCGCGACCAGGATCTTGCTCACCGCGCCTCCTCCCGTGCCGTGGCAAGGAAGGACCGCGTGGAGCGCGGTGCCCCGCCCGTCCCTCCGGGCCCTCATCCTGGTCGACTTCCGTTGGCGAGGCGGGCAATTCGAGGACAAAGCGGGCGCCGCCGCCCAGGCTCGACTCGGTAACCCAGGCGGTCCCGCCGTGCGCTCGAGCGATGGCGGCCACGATCGCCAGCCCCAGACCCGACCCTCCGGGCCGCCCGCCGGAGCCCGACCTCCGACGTTCGAAGATGGCCTCCCGCTCGGCCTCGGGGACGCCCGGTCCCGTGTCCCGGACCCAGAGTTGTACGCCTGAGGGCGTGCCCGCCGCGCCGAAGCCGATCGTGTCCCCGGGCCGGGTAGCGGCCACCGCGTTCGCCGCCAGTTGCAGGACCGCCTGGGTGAGCCGCTGAGGGTCGGCCGTGATGCGCCGCGAGTAGATCTGGTCCGCCACCCACCGTCGATCCCCGAGAGGCTGCGCCTTCGCCAGGGAGTCCTCCACGATGGCCGCGACGTCGACCTCGCGCGGCCGAAGGAAGTCGGGGCGACGAGCCTTCGCGAGCAGGATCAGGTCTTCCACAAGGACGCCCATCCGGCCCAACTCGTCCAGCGCCAAGGCGCGCACCTGCTCGACGTCCTGGGGGTCGGCGGCGTCCATCAGCTCCAAGTGACCCTTGATGACGGTGATCGGTGTGCGTAGCTCGTGACCGGCGTCGTCCAGCATCACGCGCTGTGACCCCAGGGCCTCCTGGATCCGGTCCAGCATCGAGTTGAACTGCCGGGCCAGGGTCGCTACCTCGTCGCGGCCCCGGACATCCAGCCTCGTGGACAGGTCGGTCTCGCTGATCGCGGCGGAGGTGGCGGTGAGTTCCTCGATCGGACGGGTGATCCGGCCCACGAGGAACAACGCGGCGCCGAGCAGCACCGCCCAGGCCAGGACAGCGGCGGACGCATAGGACCGGATCGTGTCCGAGAGCTCCGCCAGCTCGCGGTCGAGGAAGTACGCGGCCACGAAGTGACTCCGGCGGCCCTGCGAGACGACGGGCATGGCGGCATACCGGACTTGGCCGGCCTCGGGGTGGTCGTAGCTGCCCGTGGCGGGTTCCTCGTACCGAGTGACCTGGGAACGGAAGCCGGGGTCGCTACGGAGTGGCCCCTCACCGGGATCGGACACGATGACCGCGTCGGGGATGTAGCCGAGGAATACCTCGTGCTCGTCGGGCAGGTTGCGCGCGATGAAGACGGTGAGGAGGCGTTCGGCGTCGTCGAACGGTGCGCGCGTCTGCGGGTCGACCCCGGTCCTCGCGAGTTCGCTGAACTCGGCCACCTCTTGGGCGATGACCCGGTGAGCGCGCTCCTCGGTGGCGCGCCGCTCCACCAGCAGAGCCGCGGCCCCGGCCGCAAGGAACCCCAGGGCGGACAGGACGGCGATGGCCACGACGATGCGGTCTCGCAGCGACAGGCCGGGGCGCTCGAAGCCACGGGCGAGGAGGCCGCGGGCACGGGTGACGGCGCGCATCAGTCGTCGTCCCATTCGTCGTCGTCATCGTCACGGTCGTCGAGATCGTCATCGTCCAGAGGCAACGGGTATGGGATGCGGGCGGGCGGCGGGGCCACGGGACGTACGCCGGTCGGGGCGGCGCGGCTCGGCGCAGGAGCGGACGGCGTGGGAGCGGACGGCGTGGGAGCGGGCGGCGTGGGAGCGGGCGGGAGGCTCGTGGGAGGAGGGCTGGTCGTGGGGGCCGAGGTCGTCGGGGCGGGGGGCGTCGGCGCGTTGCCCGAGCGTTCGTCCAGGTCAACGACCGGGCCGAGGGGTGGTGCGGAGACGGGGGCGGCGAGGGTCAGAGACAGGCCGAGGGCTCCGACGAACAGCAGGCAGAGCAACCCCAGGATCGCCGCCCTCGAAGCTCTCATGGTTCCATGCTGCCCCACGCGTTCGCCGGATCGTGACTCTGCCGCGAACCGCCCCGCGGTCTTCATGGGTAACCCCCTTCTTGACTGTAATGACGCCGGCGGAAGGCATGGACTGCCAGGAGACGCAGCGCGGTCGTCTCGCGAAGGCACCGCAGGCGGGTCGCCGACGCGGGATCGCCCGACGGGTGACCACCCGCATCCAGCGCGGCCGAAAGCTCCGCGGCGAACGCGGAGCAGTCCGCCGGGCGAGCGCCGCGCCTCGCGTAGCGATCGACGTGGGCGAGGAGGTTCGCCACGTCGAGGACGGGGTCGGCCCACGCGGCCGTGTCCCAGTCCAGGAACGTCACCCGCGACTCGTGGAGCAGCACCTGACCGTCGTGGAGATCGCGGTGGGACAGCGCGAGATCCGGCGTCGTCACGCAGAACTGGACGAGGCGCCGGGACATCTGGGGCACCCGATGGCGCAGCAGGTCGGCCTCGTCGTCGGTCAGCGGGGCGAGGGCGAGCGCGGCGGCGGCCCAGCGTCGCAGGACCTGCGCCTCGTCGCCGCTGGTATGGGTCGGCAGATCAACCCGCGAGGAGGACGATTCGGGGGCGCTGTGAGCGGGCGCGACGGTCGAGGTCGAGGTGGGGTCGGCGTGGTGGGTCGCTGCTGGCGCCGGCGGACGGACCCGGGCGAGCGCGACGAGGGCCGCCCCGATCTGCCGGCCAGCCTGGCGCGCCTCGGGCTCGTCGGCGCTCGCGAGCAGCGAGCGCAGGTCCGAGCCCTCGACCTGGTCGAGGACGAGGCGCCCGACCGTGAGGTCCGCGTGGCGCACCACGGGCCGGGCCGGGGCGCCGGCGGTGCGTCGAAGCAGCATCTCCACGCTCGCGGCCCGGGCGAGCGCGCGCCGCGTGGCCTTCGGACGCGCCGCCTTGACATACCGGCCCTTGGCGTCCCGCCACACCGCGCGCTTGCCCGGCCGGAGCCCGACCAGGCCCCTCTCTGGGAGTGCTCCGAGCACCGGATCGGCCCCCACGACATCGACGCGATCCCCGCGGAGGGTCGCCCCGACGAGCCGCCGCGCAGGCGCCGCCCCTTCGTCCGGCGCCTGAGCGAGCAGCTCGAGGACGACGCTGGCCCCCGGGTCGTCGAGATCGGCGGGCCACGCGCGGCGCACGGCGTGCGGCACGCCGGCCACCACGAGCCCCTCGTCCAGCAGCGCCGCCAGGGCGCGACGGGTGCTGGCGGTCGTGTTCATCCCAGCACGCCCTCAGCGTGGTCCAGGAGGCGAAGCGTGGCGGCCGGCCAGTCGGCGCGCATCCGCCGGAACGGATCCGGGGAGCGTAGCAGCGCCGCCGCCGCGAGCACGGCCGGCGCGGGCTCGTCCTCGGTCAACAGGGCGGGAGCGTTCGGTTCCGCCACCCCCTCGAGGACCGCCTGGGCGGTCCAGGTCGCGCTGTCCCAGCCGCACGGCCACCAACCCCATCGGTCCCAGTCGATGACGTGCAGGTCACCGTCGTCCCCGCGGATGACCTGATCGGGACTGAGGTCGCCGTGCGCGGGGACGCGACGCCCCAGCGTTTGCGGGTGTTCCCCGAGACGGCGCACCACCGCGCGGGCCCGCTCGCCCAGGCGTGGGTGCAGATCGGCCAGGCCGGAAGCCACGCGATCGAGCGCCGCCGACAGCCCCTCGTCCCGTCCGCGGGGCGGCGCGCCGCGGCCGGACAACCCGGCGCCGAGCGTGCGGCGCAACTCCTCCGCCTCGTCGGACGACAGCCGAGTGACGTCGAGGGGGATTCCCTCGACGTAGGGCTCGAGGTGCGGCCTGCGCGCACCGGCATGGAGCCGCAGCAGACGCCGGGGGCCTCCCGCCGACGCCGAGGCGGCCACCCCGACCCAGCGTCGGGCAGGGTTGTATGACAACGTGCGGGCCGCCCGCAGGACACCGGGCGCGCCATCGAGGTCATCGCCCCGCGCACGAAGCCGCCCTCCCGAGACCGCGCCCCCGCGGTCCTGCTCGGGATTCCCCCAGTGGTTTCCCCAGTGACTTCCCCGCGGGACCGCCTCGGGCTCCCCCCAGGGCTCCCCGGGGTGGCTCGGGTCGGGATCCCGCTGCGGGCCGACCCCCTCCAGGCGAAGGCCGAGGCGCGCGAGTCGCTGGAGCGCGAGGGCGCGGTCCGCCGCCGCGGGGACGACGAGCAGCGCGTCCCCCGCGTACGCGGCGCCGATCAGGCCACGCTCTCGCGCGACGCGCAGGTCCTTGGCCGCCTTGGTGGCCCAGTCCGCGGGCCGGAGCGCGCGCACCAGGAGCCAGGGGCCCGCGCCGGCGATCGGCCGGAGCGCGACGCTCACGGAGCGGTCCCGCTTCAGGCGGATCCGACTCACCTCGTACGCGTCCCTTCGCCGCGCCCCGTCCCCGTGAGCCGCGACGCCTCCCGCGATGACACCCGCAGCGGCCGCGAGCGCGGCCCCCTCCTCGGGGTCGAGGGCGCGCGCCAGGCCGGGGATGCCCGGGTGACGTGCGATGACCGCGTCGAGCGTGAGGTCCGCGAGCAGGTCAGGAGACACGAGCCACCTCCACGAAAGCCTGGTCGCGGATCTGCACGACGCGGTGGGCGCGCTCCAACAACACGGCGTCGTGGGTCACGAGCAGCGTCGTGCGCCCGGCGAACAGGCGGACGAGGGTGTCGACGACCTCGCGGGCGCTTGCGGCGTCCAACCCGGTGGTCGGCTCGTCGAGCAGGACCACGCGGGGGTCGCGCAGGAGGGCGCGGGCGACGGCCACCCGCTGCCGCTGCCCGCCGGACAGTGTGGTGCCGCGCTCGGCGATGACCCGGTGGATGCCCTCGGGGTCGCCGTCCACGAGTGGGCCCAGGTCGGACGCCCGCAGGGCCTCTTCGACCTCGGCGTCGGTGGCGTCCAGGCGCCCGAGGCGGACGTTGTCAGCGAGGGTTCCGGCGAACAGCACGCTGTCCTGGAGCACGACCGCGACGGCGTCCCGCACGCTCGCGGCCGTGACCTCGTCCAGCGGATGCCCGTCGAGGCGCACGGTGCCGGAGCGGGGGGTGAGGAAGCGCAGCAGCACCTGGACGAGCGTGGACTTGCCGCAGCCGCTCGGGCCGGTGAGGGCGACCACTTCGCCGGGGCGCACCGTGAGGTGGGCGTCGCGCAGGATGGCGGGGCCATCCGCATACCCCACCGTGAGATCGCGCACCTCCACCCGGCCGCGGCCCCGTCGTGGCGCCGGCGGCAGGGGGTAGGCGTCGCCGGCGTCGCGCTCGGGCAGCGCCGCCTCGAGGGTGTCGGCGATCCGCTCGCCCGAGGCGGCGGCGCGCGCGATGCGCCCGGTGTGCTTGGCGAGATCGCGCAGGGGCTTGAACGTCGTCTTGAGGTAGGTGAGGAAGACGACCAGCTCGCCGGGGCTGATCGCGCCGTCGACCACCCGTTTGCCGCCGAACGCGAGGACGACGCCGGTGGCGAGCCCGACGAACAGGTCGGTGCGTCGCTCGAGGCCGGCGGACAACCGCTTGGCCAGCACGCCCTCGGTGAGGCCCTTGACGTTCGCCTGCGAGAACCGGGCGCCCATGTGGGAGGCGAGTCCGTATGCCTGCACGGTCCGGACGGCCGCGAACGCCTCGCCGGCGTCGCCCGCGAGCTCGCCCTCGCGGCGACGCTGCCGGCGTGAGGCGTGGGTGATCCGGCCGCTGGCCCGCCGCCCGGAGGCCAGCATCAGGGGCAGCACCGCGACCACGACGAGCGCGAGGATGGGGTCGAGCACCAGCACCACCACCAGCATCCCCGCGACGGTGAGCGTGTTGGCGGCGAGGGGCAGCCCGGCGGTCACCCCCGCCTCCTGCACCCGACCGACGTCCGAGACGACGCGCGTGACCAGGTCGCCGGCGCGGGATCGGTCGTGGAAGGAGGGGTGCGCGGTCAGCAGCCGCTGATGCACGTGCGCCCGCAGGTGCGTGGTGACGCGCGCGCCGACGTTCGCGAAGGCGACGGTCGACAGGGTATGCCGCCCCGCCCGCAGCGCCGCCACCGCGACGACCGCCACCCCCGCGCCGATCAGGAGGCGCGTGAGGCCGGCGTCGACCGGGCGGCCCAGGGCGGCCGGGATCACCCCGTCGATGACCCACTGGACCGGCCAGGGCTCCAGCAGCCTCGCGAGGACCTCCAGCAGGAGCGCGGCGACCCCACCCGCCGCGAGCTTGCCGGAACCGTGCAGGTGGGGGCGAAGCAGGCGCAGCGTCCGGCGCAGGGCCGACGCGTCCAGCTCGGCGCCCCCGGTCGGGGTGGACCGACCCGTGCGGCTCACGGCGTCGCCCCGAGCGTCGCGAGCGGGAGGGGTGGGGCCGCGCCCACCCGGGCGAGGACGTCGCGCGCGATCGCCGACCAGGAGAACCTCTCCCGGGCGGCCGCTCGACCCGCGCGCCCCAGCCGTTCCCTGGCGCCGGGGTCGCGGACGAGCATCCGCAGCGCGTCGGTCAGCGCGTCGACGTCGCCGGCCGGCGTGAGCAGCGCCTCCTCCGGACGCAGCAGCCGCGGGAGGTCCGCCACGGCGGCGCTCACGGTCGGCAGGCCCGCGGCGAGGTATTCGAAGACCTTGAGGGGGGAGAAGTATGCGTCCCCGGCCGGGTAGGGAGCGCAGGCGATGTCGGCGCGGGCCAGCAGCGCCGGCACCTCCTTGGGGGCGACCGCGCCCGTGGCCTCGTACGGGATCCCCGCGGCCTGCGCTGCCGCGAGAACCTCTCCGCGCAGCGGCCCGTCACCGACGAGCAGCAGCCGCACCCGGTCGCCGCCGGCGACCAGCCGTGCCGCGGCCGTGACCAGCTCCTGCGGGGCGTGCCAGGGCCGGAACGTCCCCACGAACGCAATCACGGGCGCGTCCGAACGGCTGCCGGGCGCGGCGGTGAACCGGTCCGGGTCGACCCCTTCGGGATCGTGAGGACCGGCACCCCGGACTCCTCGGCGGCCCAGGCGGCCACCGGCGAGCTGACCGCGTAGGGGAGATGCGCCGCGCGGATCGCCTGCCGCGTCATGGCCGTGGCCCGGTCCGCGTCGACGAGCACGCGGTGCGTGGCCTGCTCGGTCACCAGGGGCGCGTTGATCTCCAGGACCGTCCGGGCCCCGAGGTCGCGCGCGGTCTGCAGCGTGCGGGCGCTCCACAGCCCGTATCGCTGGTAGACCACGGCCCCCGAGCGGCCGTGGTCTACCAGCCCCGCCACGACGCGGGCGGCTTCCTTGTCGAAATCGACGAGGAGGCGCTCGCGTTCGGCCGGGTCGTCGGCCGTAGGGCGGCCGAGTTCGATGGTCTCGACGTCGGTCAGGTCCGAGGGTGGCGGGCCGCCGAGCCGCGAGGCCACGAGCACGACCCGGCGCCCTGTCGGGCGGGTCCAGGCCGCGAACTCGCGCAGCATCGACTGGACGTGCACCGAGCAGCCCTTGGTGCCGAAGGCCGGGACGCCCGGGTCGGTCACGACGTAGATCAGGGGGCCGCCGGCGTCGCCCCGGTCGGTGTCCGCGGGCGTCACGAGGCGA
>CAKUSI010000173.1 GCA_934678955.1 uncultured Austwickia sp.
GTAGACCCGCCCCCGCGCGGGTGGTCAGCCGATCGGCCAGCGCCCGCCGCATCAGACGTTCCGGATCCGGGGGTTCACGACGATGTACAGGATGTCCACGACGGCGTTCACGAGGATGAACGCGATGGCGACCGTGAGGGTCACACCCTGCACCAGGAAGACGTCCCCTCGGGTCACCCCGTCCAGGATCAGCTGCCCCATCGCCTGGATGTTGAAGATGATCTCGATGATGACGGCGCCGCCCATGAGATAACCGATCCGCAGCCCGAGCACCGTGATCGGGGTGATCAGGGCGTTGCGCAGCACGTTGCGGGCGATGACCTCGGCGCGTGGCACGCCGGCTCCGAGCGCGGTGCGCGCGTAATCCTTGTCCAGCTCCTCGACCATCGAGGCACGCACGACGCGGATCAGGGAACCCGCCACGGGAACCCCCAGCGCGAACGCAGGGAGAGCCACGTTGGTCACGTACGTGCGCGGATCCGCGCTGAACGGCGTCCACGTGAGCACCAGCGCGGGGAAGAGGCCGAGCCCGCCCGGCACCTGCCCGAGGAGGCGGATCAGCAGGATCGCCAGCCAGAACGACGGCGTCGCGAGGGCCGCGATCGAGACGACCCGGATGAGCTGGTCCGGCCACCGGTCCCGGCACAGGGCGGCGAGCACGCCGAGTGTCAGCGCCAGCAGCACCGCGACGATGAGCCCGATGACGGTCAGCTGCACGGTGATCGGGAGGGCCTGGGCGACCACGTCCCGCACGGGAGTGTTGCCGCTCGTGGTGCCGAGGTCGCCGCGAGCGAGCCCGCGAAGGAAGGACGCATAGCGAGAAAGGAGCGGATCGTCGAGGCCGTGCGCGGAACGGTAGGCGGCCAGCGCCTCCGGGGAGGCGGCCTCGCCGAGGGCCAGGCGGGCCGGGTCCGTGGGCGAGAACGACATGACGACGAACACGAGGAACGTCACGCCGAGCACCATCAGCGGCAGCGCGGCCAGCCGCCGTCCGACGAGGCGCGCCAGGGTCGTCACGGCCGCGGGCTACTTCGTGGACGCGACGCCGAGGAAGCTGAG
The DNA here is from genome assembly GCA_934678955.1 of uncultured Austwickia sp. The sequence goes on from CAKUSI010000173.1 coordinate 1,060, forward strand.
GCCGGTCAGCGCGATGGGGGTGAACTCCACGAGCGTGGAGCGGTCGAACGCGGTCGGCACCGTGCGGTGGAGCAGGGGGTAGAGCGGCGCCTCGTCGGCGAGGGTGTCGAAAAGTTCACCCCAGAACCGCGCCCGCCCCGCGGCATCGCGAGCCCGCAGCCCCTCGTCGAGCAGGAGCTGCACCCGGTCGTACGAGGCCTGCCCCTTCCAGTGCATCCGCTGGTCGGTCCAGACGTCTCCCGCATACCACCACCGCATGAGCAGGTCGGGATCGTTGCCGAAGACGCTCGGGTCGCCGGGAGCGATCACGACGTCGTACGCGTCGGGCTTGCCGTCGATCGTGGTGTAGAGGTCGGCCGACTTCTTCTCGGTGAAGTCCACCTGCACTCCCGTGGCCGAGACGGACTCGGCGATGACCGGCGTGCACTTCCTCACCCAGTCGTGGTCGGTGCACAGCATCCGGATCCGTCGCACGCCGTTGCGGGCGAAGACCTCGCGGGCCCGGTCCGGGTCGTGGCGGTAGACGGTCCGCGCCCGCTGGTAGTCCGGGTGTCCCTCCTGCAGAAAACTCGTCGCCGGCGTGGCCTGGCCGAGCAGGGCGGTCTGGATGACCTTGGGCGTGTCGATGGCATGCAGGAGGGCCTGTCGGTGCTCCTTCGTGGCGAACGGGTTGCCCGCGGCGTGGTTGAACATCGCGAAGAGCAGCCCGAAGCCCTGGACCGACTCCACGGACGCGACCGAGGCCAGCTGCTCGATCGACAGGTAGGGCACGGAGTCGATGGCCTGCACACTCCCGGATTGCAGCGCGTTGGCGCGGGTGCCCGGATCGGCGATGATCTGCCAGCGCATGTGCGCGGCGCGCGCGGGCCGCGGCCCGGTGTAGCCGTCGAAGCGCTCGAACACCACCCGTTTGGACGCTGCGCCGTTGTCGGTCATCCGGTAGGGGCCCGACCCGATCGGACGGGCGTCGAAGGCCTTGGCGTCCCCCGTGGCGGCCCGGGGCACGATCTTCACGACCGCGAGGCGGGAGGCCAGCAGGCCGGTCGGATGCGCCAACGTGATCGTGACGCGGCGCTCGTCCTTCTTCGTAACCGATTCGATGAACGTGATGAACTGCGCGTACATGGACTGGTTCGCGGGGTCCTTCACCCGCGCGAACGAGTGGACGACGTCATCGGCCGTGACCGGCGTGCCGTCGTGGAAGGTGGCGTGTTCCCGGAGCGTCACCTCGACGACCGTCCCCTCGGCCGTCGGCAGCTCGGTGGCCAGGGCCGCGTAGGTCTGCCGCGTCGCCGGGTCGACCTCGGTGAGGCCCTCCATCGTGTGCCAGTTCGCGGCGACGGTGAGGGCCGCGGAGGTGGTCATCGGGTCATACCCGTTCGTGCCCAGTTCGTACGAGATCGCGGCGGTGATCGTACCGTCGTCTTTTGCGACCCCAGTGTTCGCCTGAGGCGCGCTCGCGCGGTCGTCCGCGGAACTACAGGCCGCGAGCGACGCGGAAAAGCCCGCGGCCACACCCATTGCGGCGGTGGCCTTCAGGAAGGCGCGCCGCGAGGTGTGTGTCGCCGGTACGTTCACGGGGTGCGGGGCCTTTCGACGTCGGCGCGGACGGGACCGAATGTGCGTGATTGGCAGGGTTCTTCGATGTACGCCACCGTAGCGGGCGCGGCTTACCACAGATCAGATGTCATATTTCCAGCGGTGTTACGCTGGCGATAAGAATCTCCCTGGACAAGAACTCCACGAGACAGGTCATGGTCAGCAAGTCTTTGAACGCACCCGGCGTTCTGATGATTTCTACAGGCCATGCCATGTCTATTCGCGTTTTTTAGTGTGTGCCCCTCCATCTGCAACGAGATCTCCAGGAGGCGAGACCATGGCGACGGCGCGGCGACGCCCCACCGCCCGTTCCACCGCGGAGTCGATCAAGCAATACATCATCGATCACGCCCTGGGCCCGGGTGACCTCATGCCGACCGAGTCGGAGCTGTGTGAGGCCCTGTCGGTCTCCCGGTCGTCGGTGCGGGAGGCCGTGCGCACCCTCGCCTCGCTGGACATCGTCGAGGTGCGGCACGGCCACGGCACCTACGTGGGGGCGATGTCGCTCGCACCGCTGGTCAACGGAATGGTCTTCCGTCTCTCGCTCGATGAGGAACGCACCCAGAAGTCCCTCGTCGACGTCGTCCGGACCCGGATCGCGCTGGACCTGATGCTCGCGGAGGAGGTGATCGAGCTGCACCGCGGCACGCATGATCGGGAGTTGCACCGCCTCGTGCAGGCCATGCGTGAGCGGGCCGAGGAAGGTGCGAGCTTCCTGGAGGAGGACAAGGCGTTCCACGCGCGCCTCCTGGCCGGCGTGGACAACGCCGTGCTCTCCGAGCTGGCCGGGGCGTTCTGGGAGATCAACACCCGGGCCCTCCCCGGACTGGGGCTCGCGCCCGCCGAGGACATCTCCGCCACCGTCGAGGCGCACGAGGCGCTGCTGAGCGCCTGCGAGTCAGGCGACGCGGAGGCATACAAGCTCGCGGTGCACGCGCATTACGCCCCGTTGCAACGTTCGATCAGGCGTCGGCTCGAGGCGCTGGGATTGGGCGACACGGTCGGGGCGTCGCAGCTCGTCTGATCCGTTGACGTGCGCTGTGGAACACGCCACGGCGCCCCGCGCTTCTCTATGCCGCACCGGCAGGGCATTCTGGCAGGCGTGCGCGAGCGTCCACCTACGCGGCTGACCAGCCTGCGGGCCCTGCGGGACGATCCGTCCCTGCGCGACGAGGTGCGGGTCGCGATCCCGTCGGCGCGCCTATCCCCCTGGCGCCGCCTGTTCGTCCGGATCGGGGCCGCGCTGGCGATCCTGGTCGTCTGCGTGGTCATCGTCTACCTGGACCGGGCCGGCTACAAGGACGGCAACGGCGACGGGCTGACCCTGCTGGACTGCATCTACTACGTCACGGTCACCCTCAGCACGACCGGCTACGGGGACGTCACACCCGCCTCACCGTCGGCCCGGTTCGTCAACGCGTTCGTCATCACGCCGATGCGCATCGCGTTCCTGGTCCTGTTGATCGGCACCACCCTGGAAGTGTTGGCCAACGAAGGGCGTACGCAGCTCCAGGTCGCCCGGTGGAGGAGACGTATGAAGGACCACGTGGTGGTGGTGGGATACGGCATCAAGGGGCGCAGCGCCGTCGACACGCTGCTCGCGAACGGCCGCACCCCCGAGAGCATCGTCGTCGTGGACGCCGGGGACGAGGGGCGTCGGGACGCGTTGGCCGCCGGATTCACGGTCGTCGCCGGCGATTCGACCCGGCGGGAGGTGCTGCAACGGGCGGCCGTCGAGCATGCCCGGCAGGTCATCCTGGCCACGAACCGCGACGACACCAACGTGCTCACCGCGCTCGCGATCCGCCAGCTCAACCCCGACACGTTCATCGTCGCGGCGGTGCGCGACCGCGACAACGTGCCGCTGATGCGCCAGAGCGGGGCCAACTCCGTGATCGTGTCGGCCGACTCGGCGGGCCGGATGCTCGGCAGCTCCGCAGTCTCGGCGCACCTGGGCACCGTGCTGGAGGACCTCATCACCTTCGGCGAGGGGATCGAGGTGGCCGAACGCGAGATCCTGATGCGGGAGGTCGGCCAGCCGCCGAGCACGCTGCCGGACAAGGTCGTGGCGGTCATCCGCGACGACACACTGCACTACTACTACGAGCCCGCCGTGTCGCACCTCGCCCGCGGGGACCGACTGGTCGTCATCAGGTCGGCCGTCGAACGCCCCTGGGCGCCCCGCCCCGGCACGCACGGTGAGCGCACGTCCACCGACGAGGATTGAAATTCCCCGGATAGGTGCGGCAAATCCGCGGGATCCCTTTCCAAACGGGTCATGCATCCGCCAGGCTGGGCCGAAGCGAACGTTCGGTCGGGATCCACCGGCGGGATTTCGCAGCGTCATGAAGGAGCGAGATGAGCGCGAGTATCAACAGCGCCGGCCGGGTCGTCGTTGGTTCGGACGGGTCGCGGATGGCGTCGGCCGCCGTCGAGTGGGCTGCGGCGTGGGCAGCCGGCACCGGGCGGGGCCTGACCCTGGTGGGGACGGTCAGGCCGTACCCCCCGCGTTCCCGCCACCGCCAGCCGACCGATTACGACGACAGCCTGCGAAGCGTGGCTCAGGAGCACCTCGACTCCGAGCGCGACCGGTTGCTGGCCACATACCCGGATCTCGACGTGATCGCGCAGGCGATCACGGCGACGGCCTCGCGCACGCTGGTCGAAGCCTCCAAGGACGCGGTCCTGGTGGTCGTCGGCACGCGCGGCGTCGGCGCGATCGCCGGCATGCTCCTCGGTTCGACCTCTGACGACGTGGTGACCTACGCGACCGGCCCCGTCGCCGTCGTCCCGGACGAGGCCAAGCCCCCGAAGTTCGGCGAGATCGCCGTAGGCGTCGACGCGGGCGAGGACTCGCTGCGCGCCACCGCGTTCGCGATCGGTGCCGCGCGCTCGCTCGGTGTCCCGGTCCGAGCCATCCACGCGGTCGACGTGGACGCATACATGCGGATGACCAGCATCCTCGCGATCACTCTGACCGAAGAGGAGTTGCTGGACGAGGGTCAGCGCGACCTGACGGAGGCGCTGGACCGGCTCGGCGGCACCGAGGGCGTCCAGATCAACCAGGTCGTCTCCCGCGACACCCCGATCGAGGCGCTGTTGGCCGCCTCGAAGAAGTGCTCAGCCGTGGTGGTCGGCAGCCGGGGACACGGCGGGTTCGCCGGTCTCCTCCTGGGTTCGACGAGCCGCCGGCTGGCCCAGTTGTCGCGCGTGCCCACGATCGTGGTCCGCGGGCACTGACGTTCGGTACTTGCGTTCGGTACTTGCGTTCGCGGTACTTGCGTTCGCGGTACTTGCGTTCGCGGTACTTGCGTTCGCGGTACTTGCGTTCGCGGCTTCACGAGTGGCCCGGTCACCCCTGGCAGGGGAGACCGGGCCACCGCATCGCCCCGGGCGCGCCGCGTCAACCCGAGGCGATGCGGCCCTGGTGATCTCCATGTCGCCCCCTCGAGACCTCACGTGGAGGCGACCCCGGCCTTATGGTCGAGGAGTTCGAGCAGGTCACGGGCGGCCTTCTCGATGGACCGGTCACGATAGGTCGCCGCGCGCTCGATGCACTCGACCAGAGCGCTGCGGTGCAGCCGCGAGAAGTCTCCGAACGCGAAGTCATACCGCACGACGGTGTGCTCGGCAGCCCCCTCGGTGAGCCCTAGGTGCCAGAGGGCGTAGCGATCCCAGGAGTGCTGCTTCAGGAAGGCCTGGCGTTGCGCCTGCGTCGGCTCGTCGTCGGCCCATTGCGTGCCGATCACGAAGTGTCGCGCCTGGATCAGGTCGTGGGCGAAGGCCAACGCCTCCTCGTTGAGCGCGCACTCGGCCCACTCCTGGGGGGCGTTCACCGACGCGGAACGGTCAGAACTCAGGGACATGTCCGTCACCTCCGGGACCACCGTGGCCTGGGATGGGCGGGCCTCGCCGGTGGTCCGATCGGCGAGGGCCGCGATGCACAGGCCGGGAACGACCTCGGCCTGCAGATCACGCACCTCCAGCGGGGCGCCCAGCTCGGCGAGCACGCCGCGTATGAGCCCGAGGTGCGCTGAACACGCCAGCGCGCGGTGCTGCTCCGCGACCTCGCGGAACGCACAGTGCCGCAGCTCGATGTGCCCACCGCCATCGACACGGGGAGCGAACCCGAGACCCTCCAGAGTCCGCACCAGTGTCTTGATCGCGGTGGGTCGATCGATGTCGATGTCGGGCGCCTTCCGGGTGAGGTAGCGCCCCCACGCCTCGCCGCCGTCGTAGGCGGCCTGCTCGGGGTGCGGCGCGTGGCGCAACAGCGCGCTGCTGAGGATCAGGGCGAGCAGCTGATGGTTGAGATGCCCTTCGTCCGTGATGGGGGCATCCGCGGTGGCCTCGTAGAGACGGCGGGGTCGCCCGGGCATATTCCGGTCCTCGGTCGAGCGGCTCGCGAGCCGCCGCGTGACCAGCGCGTCCAGATGGAATCGCGCGGTATTGACGTGCAGGCCGACCTCGCTCGCGACGGCCTGGACGGTCTGCGGCTCACCCGATGCCCGAAGGGCCTGCAAGACCCTGCCTCGGGTCGATCCGGGGATCGGCTCGGCGAGGGTCCTGGCTGGCCGTTCGCCGGTGTCCGGAATCGCGCGCATGGCCCATGGTGGCACCGGAGCTTCGTTTTAACAAGGTATAAACGAAGCACGCGTGGGAAGGACCAGTCGGTCGTGTCCGGCGTCGCGGGCGGTGGCGCGCTCACGCGCCGAGGGGCTCACCCCGTACGTTGCCCGCCCGCGGGCGGCAACGGTACGCCGGGCACCTGCACAAACCCGGCCACTTCCCGCCCACGGGCGGCAACCGTACGCCACCACCTGGGCAAACGCGTACCCCTCCCGCCCGCGGGCGGCAACCGTACGCACCACCCCAGGCGCCCCGCGC
>CAKUSI010000174.1 GCA_934678955.1 uncultured Austwickia sp.
CGCCGAGAGCCATCCACAGGTTCTGATCATTGCTCCTCCCGCGCGGATCGATGGCAAGCACAGCCTGCAGCGGAAGAACACCGTTCCCCAGTGCAGTGATCTGCTGATTCGGCGTGAGCGCGTGTGCTGGGTCGGTCACCCAGCCCGCGGGGAGGCCCATGAGCCACTCCACGAACTTGGGGGCTGGTCGCGGCCCTGCCGCCTCGGTCAGGAGCGCGGGTGCGGGTGCGGGCCTGCCGGTGATGTGTTCCCACCGTGCGATGGCGTGAGCGTAGCCTCCCCAGCGTTGAAGATGCCCTCGACCAGGTTCCACAGCGTCTCCGACTCGGCGCTCTTGCTCCGCAAGCCAGGCGGTCCGTTGAGGACGAGGTCGATGATCTGGTGAGAGAGCGCGATCGTCCCGCGCCGCGCCTTGACTTGGTCGAGCGATTCGCCGCCACGGGTGGAGTCGGTCGCGAGCGGCGTGCGGAACAGCGCCTTGGCGGCGGGCAATGATGAAGACGCGGAGCCTGGGATGAGGAGCACCGGCGAGGGAAGCAGGTAGGCCGATCCATTGCGCATCCATCCGCAGGTCGGCCAGATCGCCCAGTACGGCGCCGGCTGCGCGTAGAGGTCGAGTTGCGGTGTCTCCCAGACCCCACGGGTCGGGTTCCAGGTCGCGAAGGGTTGCATCGTCGGGGTTGCGGGACTCATGGTCGGTTCCTTCCTGGCGTGTGCGGACCGCTGGGGATGACAGCAGCCCGCGCACGTTCTCGATGACGACCAGCCCGGGTTGCAGTGCCTCGATCGCGGTCGCCATGTGCGACCAGAGCCCGGAGCGGGTGCCGGGCGCGAGACCGGCTCGCTTGCCGACCGTGGACACGTCCTGACAGGGGAACCCGCCGCACAGCACATCGACGGGCTCGACGGTCTGCCAGTCGATGGTGGTGATGTCGCCCAGGTTCGGGGCATCGGGCCAGTGGTGGGAGAAGATGCGGGCGACGGGCTTGCTGATTTCGGAGAACCAGATGGTCTCCGCGCCGAAGACGTGTTCGATGGCGAGGTCGAGCCCGCCGTACCCGGAGAAGAGCGATCCGACTCTGAGCGGGTGGTCGAGCTGAGTGGGGTCGTGCATGAAGGCTCCGGCCGATCGGCGATCCCCGGCCGGACTCCATAAGCGAAGTCATTGCCAGGCTGGTCACCGGGCAGGTGCACGAGCACTCCGAACTGCCGTCCGTCGATCACTGGCGCGCTGATGCGATCCCGTCCCGCGCACCTTCGAGCACCGCGACGTTGACGCCCCGCCGACCCGTTCACGGCCGGAGTCGCCCCGGCCCATCTGAGCCGCCACACGTCTTTCTGTAGAGGCGCGACCGCGCATTGTCGCGGCCGAGAGCGGCGACTTCCGGCCCACCTTGCGGGCACGGGAAGGAGTCGCTGGTGACGGTTTCGATGCGCGTGATGACCGCGGGCGATGGTTACAAGTACCTGCTCCGCTCGGTCGCGGCCGGCGACGGTGATCGTTCGCTCTCGACTCCGTTGACGCGCTACTACGCCGAGGCGGGGAACCCGCCGGGGTTCTGGATCGGCCAGGGCCTCGCCGCCCTCGGAAACGGCGAACTGACGCCGGGCTCGCAGGTGTCGGAAGCACAACTCGAGCTGCGGATCGGGTCCGGTCGTGATCCGATCACCGGCGACCCACTCGGCAAGGCATACCCGACGTTCTCGCCGGTGGCCGAGCGGATCGAACGCCGCATCCAGGCCCTCAATGATGGTCTGGGGCCGGCGGCGCGGGCGGTCGAGACAGCACGGATCGAGGCCGAGGAAACCGCGCACGAAACCCGGCGTGCGGTAGCGGCGTTCGACTTCACCTTCTCGGTGCCCAAGAGCGTGTCGGCGTTGTGGGCGGTTGCCGACGCCGGGACGCAAGCGTTGATCGCGGACGCGCATCATGCGGCGGTTGCGGAACTGGTTGCGTTCCTCGAACGCGAGGTTGCAGTCACCCGCATCGGCGCGGATGGCCCCGAGGGCACGGTTGCACACGTCGATGTCCTCGGCGTGGCCGCGACCGCCTTCGACCACTACGACTCCCGGGCTGGCGATCCGCAGTTGCACACCCATGTCGTCATCAGCAACAAGGTCAAGACCGCCCAAGACGGCAAGTGGCGCGCCCTCGCGGGGCGGCCGATGCACGCCGCGGTCGTCGCGGTCTCCGAGCTCTACAACGCCGCTCTGGCCGACCGGCTCACCCGCACCCTCGGCATCGAGTGGGAGACCCGCGACCGGGGCCGGGACCGCAACCCCGCCTGGGAAATCACCGGCGTCACCGAACAACTGATCGGTGAGTTCTCCACCAGGTCACAGCACATCAAGGCCGAGAAAGACCGCCTCATCGCCGAATACGTCGCCACGCACGGCAGACAGCCGTCTGCCCGGATCGTGTTGAAGCTCCGCGCCCAAGCGACCCTGGCGACCCGGCCTGAGAAGCACATCCACTCGCTCGCGGACCTCACTCTCCAATGGCGGGAACGTGCCGCTCGGGTGCTCGGGCAGGACGCAACCGGCTGGGCACGCACCCTCACCCACCAGGAGGCGGACGCGCCGGCTCGGGTGTTGCGGGCCGACGACGTGCCGCTGGATGTCGTACGCGAGGTCGGGCTGTCGGTGATGGAGGTCGTGAGTGAGAAGCGGTCGACGTGGACGCGCTGGAACCTGCACGCCGAAGCATCCCGGCAGTTGATGGGCTGGCGGTTCGCCTCGATGCTGGATCGGGAGGCGATCACCGGGCTCGTGGTCGATGCCGCCGAACACGCCTCGCTGCGCCTGACCCCGCCCGAACTCGCGTCCAGCCCGGTGCAGCTCCGCCGAGCCGATGGCACCTCACGGTTCCGGCCACACGCCTCAGCGCTGTTCTCATCCGAAGCCCTGCTCTCCGCCGAAGACCGGCTCCTGAACCGCGCCGACACTCTCGCCGGGCCGGTGGTGTCGTTGGAGACCATCGAGCAGATCACCAGCCACCCCGACCCACGAGGCCGGATGCTCGGCGAGGATCAGGCCGCAGCCCTGGCCGCGATCACCGTCTCCGGCCGCACCCTCGACGTGCTGGTCGGCCCCGCCGGCGCCGGGAAGACCACCGCAATGTCAGCATTGCGCCGCGCATGGGAGAAGGAACACGGCCCCGGCTCGGTCGTCGGACTCGCACCGTCCGCCGTAGCGGCGCAGGTGTTGGCCGATGATCTGGGGATCGTCACGGAGAACACGGCGAAGTGGTGGCAGAACCACCTCATGCACGGCACCACGTTCGAAGCGGGCCAGCTCGTCATCATCGACGAGGCATCCCTGGCCGGCACCGCCTCCCTCGACCGCATCACAGCCGAAGCCGAGCAGGCCGGCGCGAAGACGCTGTTGGTCGGTGACTGGGGGCAACTCCAATCAGTTGATGCGGGCGGTGCGTTCTCGATGCTCGTCCACGCCCGCGACGACACCCCCGAACTACTCGACATCCACCGCTTCACCCGCGCCTGGGAGAAGACCACCTCCCTCCAGCTCCGCCACGGACGCCCTGAGGCGATCGACACCCTCATCGACCACGACCGCATCACCGGCGGCGACCAAGAGACCATGATCGACGCCGCCTACACCGCATGGCGACGCGACCTCGCCGCCGGGCGGGCGTCGATCCTCGTCGCCGAGACCCACGAGACCGTCACCGCCCTCAACGCCCGCGCGCGAGCGGACAGGATCATCGACGGCATCGTGCACGGTACCCGTGAAGTCGGCCTGCACGACGGCACCGCCGTGTCCGAGGGCGATCTGGTTATCACCCGCCACAACGATTGCCGCCTCCGCAACGGCCGGTCCTGGGTCCGCAACGGCACCCGCTGGACCGTCACCGGCGTTCACGCGGACGGGTCAGCCAGCATCCGCCCGGTCGGCCGCTGGCTTCGGGGCGGGATCGTCCTGCCCGCCGACTACGTGGCCGAATACCTCGACCTCGGCTACGCCATCACCGCGCACCGTGCCCAGGGTGTGACGACCGACACCGCGCACGTCATCGCCACCGTGACCACCACGAGGGAGAACTTCTACGTCGCCATGACCCGCGGCGCTGACGGGAACTTCGCCTACGTCGTCCTCGACCGACCCGACGACAGCCACGACGTGCCGCACCCCAGCGACAACCCGGACGCCACCGCAAGGTCGGTGCTCTACGGCGTGATCCAGCACATCGGCGCCGAGCTATCCGCGCACGAGGCCATCACTGCCGAACAGGAACGGTGGAGCAACATCGGCCAGCTCGCCGCCGAATACGAAACCATCGCCCAAGCCGCCCAACACGACCGCTGGGCCACCCTCCTTGCCATCGCCGGACTCACCGGCGAGCAGGTCAATGCCGTCCTCGACTCTGACGCCTACCCGGCTCTGTCGGCCGAGCTGAGGCACGCCGAAGCCAACCACCACGACCTCGACACCTTGCTACCGCGCCTGATCGCCGCCCGCGGGCTGGACGACGCCGACGACATCGCTTCGGTGATCCACGCCCGCGTCGCCCGCGCCACCAGTCGGCCCGCCGGATCGGGCCGCACCCGCAAGCCCCCTCGGCTCATCGCCGGCCTCATTCCCTACGCAGATGGGCCGATGGCCGACGACATGCGCCAAGCCCTGGATGAACGCCACGAGCTGATCGAAGCCCGCGCCGACGCCGTACTCACGGGCGCGCTCACCGACAGCGCGCCGTGGACAGCCCAGCTCGGCCTGGAACCCAAGGACGCGAAGCAGCGGACGGCATGGCGGCGAGCGGCTGTCATCGTCGCGGCGTACCGGGACCGCTATCAGATCACCGACGACCGAACCCCACTCGGCCCGGCACCGCAGAGCACCCGCCAGAAGATCGACCGCGCCCGGGCCGAAGCCGCGCTCAGGGAACTCAATGCCGGTACGTCGGCACCCGAGACCGGGCGCCCGGTAACGCAGGCCGTGAGTCGCGGTCCCCGTCTCTGAACGCTGTCGGTCGTGTCTGCGATCCTTGACGTAGAGCATTCAGTCGATGAGAGACGAGGTGGGAAGGTGGCGCAGTCGGAGCAAGCACGCGAGATCGCGCGACGCCTCGGCGTGGTCAGCCATCCCACCCTCGACCAACTGGCCGAAGCCGTCGCGCACTTTGCTCCGTTGGGTTGGGCGATGTGCGGGCGCTGGCATATGGAAGGCACCTTGCGCGTCCTCCAACAAGCCGGGAACGGTGCCACGGACGCCGAGCTGGACGAAGCGATCACCGATGTATGGAACAACGAGAACGCGACCTGGCTGAAACACGCCGCCGCGCCGATGCGCCGATGGTCGAACTCTCACTACCCCTTCAAGCAGCTTGTCTGGGATCGAGTCAGTCTCATCGAGAAGGCCATCGAGCATCACTTCGCAGGTGCCTATGAGGCGTCGACCCCGATCATCTTGGCTCAGATCGACGGCATGAGCCGGGACCTCACCGGACAGTCCTTCTTCTCGAAAGGGAGCAACGACCCGTATCTGGATGACGAGACGATCGCTGGCATGGAAACCAACCTCCCGGTGGTGCGCGCCCTCTTCTCCGAAGACGTAAGGCCAACCGGCGACTACGGCAAGGTGTCTCGACACGGCGTGCTCCACGGCCGCGACCTCGGCTACGCGACCCGCGTGAACTCCACCAAGACCATCGTCCTCGTCGCCGCCCTGGCCGAGTACCTACCCAAGATCGCCGACAACGCTGGCGCCCAACTCCGACGACAACACGAGGACGAAGTTGCCGGGTCCACCGAACTCGATGAACTTGGGCGACTTGTGGACGATCGCCAGGTACCCGAGTTGCTGAACTTCGCCTACGACTTCGACACCGAATACCTCAACGCCGTCTTGTTGAACCCGGCGCCGTTCAACGCGCGGTGGCAACTGGCCGCGGTCGCACGCAAGCACGGCCTCGACCCGGAAGCGTTCACACTTGACGAGGATCAGACCGGCTGGCGCTGGCACTACACAATCCCAGCCGGCCAGACCCTCGGCTATGCCGCACGTCCAAGCACCAGCAGCGAGCGACGCCATCCCGATGTGTGGCGATGGGACAACCCCACCACGCCTGGCACGTTCCCGTGGAACGACTCAACGGGTTGGCGCTCCGACGATGACTTCCCACGATCCCCGAACTGGGAACCCAAACTCGTCGTGTAGCTATCGTCAGCTCGCTAGATCGAGCGCCCAGACCCGCCCGGCGCAGAGCGATAGCCGCCGAACTCGTGTCCGACAGCGGATCGCGTCAGGTTCTTGCCGGTTGGCTCAGCGCCGTCGAGCAGTGCGATAACATCGCTGGCCTGAGTGACGACGGACGCGGCCCCGTGCTTGATGAGTTCGTTCGGTCCGTTGCTGACGGCACTGGTCACGGGACCGGGCACCGCGCCGACAACCCGGCCGAGGCCGAGCGCGTTGAGCACGGTCGTGAGCGACCCAGACCGTACGCCAGCCTCCGGGATCACGACACCACCGGAGAGTGCCGCCATCAGCCGGTTTCGCGCGATGAACCTGTCCCGGCTGGGCACAGCACCTGGCGGGAGTTCGGTCACCAGCAGGCCGGTGTCACCGATCCGATCCAGCAGTTCGGTGTGCGCGGCCGGATGGCGGCGATCTAAGCCAGTTGCCAACACGGCGATCGTCTGACCGGCGGCGGCGAGCACGCTCCGGTGCGCCGCACTGTCGATACCGTAAGCGCCTCCGGCGATGACCACCCGTTCCTCATCGGCCAACCCTGTCGCAAGTTCACTCGTGACGTGCTCGCCGTAGTGGGTGGACGCGCGAGCGCCCGTGACTGTGACCCGATCGCTCAGCGCCGTCGCCAAGAACGACGATGCGCCCTGTGTCCACAGCACATACGGGGCGCGGTCGCCCAGCTCGTCCAGCCCGGCAGGCCACTCCCGATCCGCCGGAATTAGCGTGCCGAACCCGTGTTGCTCGGCCTCGGTCACCCGCGCCATCAAGTCGGGCGCGATCCGTGCTCGCAGGCGTTCGCGCCACAACAGCACGTCGGCACGGCCCAGCCCTGTCACGTCGTGATCGGACTCGACCAGGCTCAGCGTTGCTACGCCGCCGTGGCGTCCCAGGATGTATCCGGTCGTCAGATCGTCTGGTTCGGCGATCATCGACAGCGCGATCCGCGCCGTCCGTTCGCCCTGCACCTGCTCCACCAGCGTCGCCATGATCGGTGTCCTTCCACTTCAAGGTCACCGACGAGGTGCACCGCCGGGCGCCACCGATAGGGGTTCCCTTCGTCGCAGGTCGGACGTAGAGTTGATGACGAGGCAGGTTCTCAACTCTGCGGGTCCTTCGGGACGGCCCCTCGCGGGCACTCATTCATAGCTGCCTCAACGGTCAACTGCGCCGTTGCTATGACAAGACGAGGCCCGACATGACTCAGTTCGCACTCTCCACGATTTTCAGCATCCGCTACCGGCTGCTTAGGACACGCTAATAAATAATCACGTCTGATACGGGTTCGCGTGGGAGAATGGTGTATGGCCATTCCTCCCGAG
>CAKUSI010000175.1 GCA_934678955.1 uncultured Austwickia sp.
TGGGCCTCGTCACGTTCTCCCGTCTGTTCACCTGGGCCATGGAGACCCAGTCCTACAACACGTGGGGCGCCATGTTCATGGTGCCGATCGTGGTCGCGGTCAACGGGGTCCTGCTCTCGGTCGCGGCCAAGCGCGAGAACGACCCGTGGGTCACGCGCGTCCTTGTCCTGGGCTTCATCGCGAAGCTGGTGGGCATCGCCGGCCGCTACTTCGTGGCCTACTACCTCTACGGGGGAGCGGCTGACGCGGAGCGCTACAACCTGTACGCCACCGACCACTACCTCGACTGGCGGGCCGGCAACGTGGTCTGGGAGGACTCTGGCAGGCAGGGCACCCTCTACATGGAGCTCCTGACGACCGCGTTGTACACGGTCATCGGTCCCAGCGTCATCACGGCCTTCTTCGTGTTCGGGTCGTTCGCATTCTGGGGCGTGTACCTGCTGTACCGAGCGTTCCGTAGGGCTCTCCCCTTCGCCGACCACCGGCGCTATGCCCTCCTCATCTTCCTGCTGCCGTCGCTGTGGTACTGGCCGTCCAGCATCGGCAAGGAGGCGTTCATCCTGGCGTTCGTCGGCGTGACCGCTCTGGGCGCCGCCCACTTCTTCAACCGCAGAACGGCACTGGGGCTGGGGATGATGGCCGTGGGGGCGGTGGGGACGGCGATGATCCGGCCCCACGTGACCGTGCTCCTGTTCTCCGCACTCTTCGTGGCGCAGGTCGTCCGACCCGCGGCCAAGGTGTCCACCGGCCTCATCACGAAGGCCGCGGGCGTGTTCGTGTTGGCAGTCGCCATGGGCATCCTCGCCACCCAGTCCAAGGAGTTCCTCGGCATCGACGACCTGAGCCTCCAGGCACTCACGGACTCCTACGAGTTCCGCAGCGAGAACACCGAGCAGGGTGGCTCCGCCTTCGAGCCGGTCCCGCTGCTGACCCCGCTCGGCCTCCCCGCGGCGATCCTCACTGTGCTGTTCCGGCCGCTCCCGTGGGAGGCCGGCAACGTGCAGATGTTTGCCCAGAGCCTCGAGGGCTTCGTCCTTCTCTGGCTCACGATCGCCGCGTGGCCGCGCCTGCGCGCGCTGCCTCGCCTGTTGCGCCGCAATCCCTACTTGGTGTTCGTCGTCGTCTATACGCTGGGGTTCATCATCGCGTTCGCAGGCTTCGGCAACTTCGGGATCCTGGCGCGGCAGCGGGTGCTGATGATCCCGTTGTTCCTCGTGCTGCTCGCCCTGCCGAAACCAGTGCCGAAGCAGAAGGTGCGCACGCGGGACGCCACACGAAGGGAGCTCGTTGGTGCCGGGAACTGGTGAGGGAGGCCTGCGCGGCGTCGTGAAGCGGGCGCTGGCTGCAGCGCCACAGCGCGGCGACGCTCAGGGCGCCACTCTCTTGATCTACCACCGCGTGGGCGGGGGCACCACCAACGAGCTGGACCTTCCCGTCTCCTCATTCCGGGGGCAGCTCGACCTGCTGGACGGCCACGATGTGCTGTCGCTCGACGCCGCCCTCGACCGGCTCGGGTCCGGCGACGCAAGGCCCAGCGTGGTCCTCACGTTCGACGACGGCTTCGCCGACGTCTACCACAACGCTTGGCCGCTCTTGCGCGAGCGGGGCCTGCCGTTCACCATCTACCTTGCCACCGCGTACATGGGCGAGGTGATGCAGTGGGAGGGAGCCACCGCCAAGGGCGTCCCCGGGCGAGGCCTGTCGTGGGACCAGATCCGTAAGATGCAGGACTCCGGGCTGCTGACCCTCGGCAACCACACGCACACGCACGTGCGTCCGAACCTGCTCACCGAGGCCGAACTCGACGCGTGCAACGAGGCGGTCTTCCGGCGTTGCGGCGTCCGGCCCCAACACTTCACCTATCCGTGGGGAATCCCCGTCCCCGCGATGGAGAGCGCTCTGCGGGCCCGGTTCCGCAGTGCCTCAACGGGTGAATTGGGACGCAACCTCCCCGGACAGGACTTCATGCACCTCAACCGGGTTCCGGTACGTCGCACCGACCCCGAGCCGTTCTTCGCGGCCAAGCTCGGCGGCGACCTCCTGCCAGAGCGCGTCTACGGCGGCGTGGTGGGTCTCGCCAAGCGCATCGCTCGCCTGCCCCGAGGCGCCAAGCGGGCGTAGGCCTCCTGCTGCACGCGCATGGCCGTCCGGATGTCGTACCGCCCGCTGTGCTGGCGCGACGCCTCCGACATGTGCGCGCGGCGTGAGCTGTCCCGGCTGAGCTCCAGGAGGGCGTCGGCGAGCGCGGCGGAGTCCCGCGGGGGCACGACCAGTCCCGTCTCCCCGTCGATGACCGCCTCGGCAACCCCCCCGACGTCGGTGGCCACCGTCGGCAGGCCCGCGGCCATGGCCTCCATGATCGACACCGGCAGGCCCTCGAAGGCGGAGCCCAGGGTGAAGAGGTCCGACGCCGCCAGCAGGTCGGGCACGTCAGCCCGGTAGCCCGTGAGGGTGAACCGCGTCCCCAGCCCCAACTCGGCGTGCAGCGCGCGCACCTCGTCCTCGAGTGGGCCCTGACCGACCGCGATGAACCACAGGTTGGGGTCCGCGTCGATGGCCGTCCTCGCGGCGCGGAGCAGGTTGGGATAATCCTTCTCACGACGGAAGTTGGCGACTGTCGTCGCCACCACGGCGTCATGCGGGATGCCCAATTCGGCGCGGACGCGCCCCCGGGTTGCCGGTTCCGGGGAGTCACCACCCAGGACGATGCCGTGCACCAGCACGGTCGCCCCGCGACGGGCTCGGGGCCCCATCGAGCGGTGCACCTCCTCGGAGACAGCCCACCTCTGGGCGTCCAGGCCGGTGGTCAGGGCGTTGAGAAGACGGGTGGGCCACAGGAAGCTGCTCCACACGTTGTGCTCGGTCGACACGGTCACGGGCGGGTGGGGAAGCGTGCGTGCCAGCACGCGCGCGGCGCCAGCGAGCAGGGGCGAGTGCGCGTGAACCACGTCGAAGTCGGCCATCAACCGACGCAGCCGCCATGGCCACAGGAGCCGCCCGCGGGGGCCGAGCGTCAGGCAGCGCGCCGGGACGCCCGCCTCGCCCAGGCGCGGTACAAGATGGTCCTTGTCGGCCCGCAGGTAGGCCACCTCGAAGGCGAAACCGGACTGGTCGGCCACCCTGGCCGAGGAAACGAGCAGCTGCTCGGCGCCGCCCGGACCCAAGCCCTTCACGAGCCACAGGACGCGCACCCGGTCACCCTGCGCGGCTGAATCCCTCGTCCCGGAGCGCTTCATGCGATCACCCTATACTCAGGCGCGACTGGTGTCGGTCTACGGGTGTGGGGGAGAACATGTGCGGAATCGTGGGCCTGTACGGCCCATGGGACGCGTCGGCCGGCGACGACCTGGCGCGCATGTCGGCCTCCGTCGCCCATCGCGGCCCGGACGACCGGGGGGTCTGGACCGATCCGGACCGGGGCGTCGGACTCGGCCACCGCCGACTGTCCATCGTCGACGTCTCCGAGGCGGGCCACCAGCCCATGGTCTCTGCGGACGGCCGCTGGGTGCTGGTGCTGAACGGTGAGGTCTACGACCACGACGACCACCGGCGTTTCCTGGCCGATCGAGGCGTCGCCTTCCGCGGGCATTCCGACACGGAGGTCCTGCTCGAGCTGATCGCCGCGCTGGGGCTGGATGGTGCCCTGGCTCGTGTCGAGGGCATGTTCGCTTTGGCGGTCTGGGACCGTCACGACCGGGTGCTCTCCCTCGCCCGTGACCGGGTTGGTGAGAAGCCCCTCTACTACGGTCGGGTGCGTGATCGCTGGGCGTTCGCCTCCGAGCTGTCGGCGTGGCGCGAGCTGACGCACGCCCCGTCCGAGCCCGACCCGACCGCGATCGCCGCCTACTTGCGCCTGGGGTTCGTGCCCGCGCCGCTGTCGATCCTGCGCGCCGTCCGCAAGCTTCCTGCGGCCACGATCGTCCGCCTCGACGCCGACGGCAGCCACGAGGAATGCCCCTTCTGGTCGCTCCGTCAGGTCGCGGAGGGCGGCCTGGCGTCGCAGCTCGACCTGCCCGACACCGAACTCGTCGACCTCGCGGAGGACGTGCTGGGGGCGTCCGTTCGACGCCGCCTCGTCGCCGACGTGCCGTTGGGCGCGTTCCTCTCCGGAGGACTGGACTCCTCGACCGTCGTCGCGCTCGCGCAGGCGGGCAGCGGGCAAAGGCTGCGCACGTTCACGGTCGCGGTCGGGGGGGTGGGGGACGAGTCGTCCGCGGCGGCCGCCGTCGCCGCGCACCTGGGCACCGACCACACCACCCTTCCCCTGCCGGAGGTGGACGCCGTCGCCATGGCCGACATGGTGCCGACGCTGTACGACGAGCCCTTCGCCGACCCCTCCGCGGTCCCGGTGGCCCTCCTCTGCCAGGCGACGCGCACGCAAGTGACCGTCGCGCTCAGCGGCGACGGGGCGGATGAACTGCTGGCCGGCTACAACCGGTACCGCCTGGCCGGGGGTGGCCTCGGGCGGGCCCTGGCGTTGCCACGCAGCCTCCGGCGGGGGGCCGCCTCGTCTCTGCGCGCCGTGCGTCCTGCGGCGTGGGACCGGCTCGGGCACCTGGTGCCCGGTGGGCTGCCGGCGCTGGGCACGAAGGTCCACAAGGTGGCCGGCGTGCTCGGGGCGTCCGACCCCCTGGATGCTTACCACTCCCTGGTCGTGCAGTGGGACCCGCAGGAGGTGATGGCACGACCTGTGTCCGGCGCGCCCCGCCCGGCGGCGCTCGACGGAGGGTCGCCGCTGGATTCGATGCTACTGGCCGACCAGTTGGTGACGCTGCCCGACAACATGCTGGTCAAGGTCGACCGCGCCAGCATGGCCAGCGGCCTCGAGGTGCGAGTCCCGTTCCTCGACCACCGTTTCGTGGAGTTCACGTGGCGCCTTCCGGAGCGCGCCAAGGTGCGCGACGGTCAGGGGAAGTGGCTGGTCCGCCAGCTCCTGGCCCGTCACGTCCCCCGCGAACTCTGGGAGCGCCCGAAGATGGGGTTCGATCCTCCGCTGGCTGACTGGCTCCGCGGGCCGCTGCGTCCGTGGGCACAGGACCTCCTGGCACCCGACAAGCTGCGGCGCCAAGGCGTCCTGCGACCCGAGCCGATCGCGCGTGCCCTCGCCGAGCACGTGGCCGGCACCCGCAACCACGACTACGCCCTGTGGACCGTGCTCATGCTCGTCTCGTGGCTCGACCAGAACAAGGACTGATGATGGCCAAACCCGCCCCGCACGACCTCGAGATCCGCACCGCAGTGCCTGAGGACGAGCCCGCCGTCCTTGAGCTCTTCCGCCAGACGCTCGGCTGGAAGGACGACGACCCGAACGAGGACTTCTTCCGGTGGAAGCACCAGACGAACCCGTTCGGCCCATCGCCCGCCTGGTTGGCCCTGCACGACGGGAGGGTCGTCGGATACCGGACCTTCCTGCGCTGGCGGTTCCTCACCGACGAGGACAAGGAAATCCGCGCCGTGCGAGCGGTCGACACGGCGACGCACCCCGACTACCAAGGACTCGGGATCTTCCGCACGCTCACCCTGCGCGGCGTGGCCGAACTGACGTTGGCCGGCGACGGGATCGTGTTCAACACGCCCAACGACCAGAGCCGCCCCGGTTACCTCAAGATGGGGTGGAGCGTCGCCCGACGCCTGCCGATCAGCCTGCTGCCGCGTCCGACGTCGTTGACGAAGGTCGCGCGCGCGGCCGTGCCCGCCGACCTCTGGTCCCAGCCGTCCACGGTCGGGCTGGATGCCGCGGAGGCGTTCACCGACACCGCCGTCGCCGACGCGCTGCTCAGGCATGCGCCCCGCACAGGCGTGCGCACCAAGCGGAGCCCTCAGTACCTGGCGTGGCGCACCTCGCTGCGGCCGTTGCACTACCGACTCCTGCTCGCGTCCGAGAGAGACCCGGCCCAGGGCGGGCTGGTGTTCCGGCTGCGGCGGCGCGGGGAGGCGCTCGAGGCGGCGGTCATTGAGCAACTGGTCCCTGACCGCCTGACGGGTGCCCGGCTCGTGGGGCGCCTGCTGAAGGAGACTGGCGCCGACTACGCCATCGGCTTGCGGACCGGTCCGTCGGCCGGGCTGATCCCCGTGCCGTTGCGCGGCATGGGGCCCTTGCTTACCACGCGCCCGCTGGCGTCTGCACCGCCAGCGCCGTCGGCTTGGCGGTTGACGCTCGGGGATGTCGAGCTCTTCTGACCGCTCGCCCAGCCGAGCACCAACGCCGCGGTGAACGTCACTGCCGGGAACTCGTAGAGGTGGTCGACGAACGAGTGGATGGCCAGCGCGGTCCACGCCGCTGCGGCGATGAGAGCGGCGGCACGGTCCCTCCGCACCGCGAGTGACAGTCCGACGACCAGCAGTACGACGAACAGCGCCACCCCGACCACGCCCAACTCGGAGCCGACCTGCAGCAGCGAGGAGTGGGCCGTCGAGGTGTCCGGGTCGAGCGCGAGGAGGCTGTTCTCGGCGAAGGAGCCCGGTCCGCCGCCCGTGACTGGGTGTGCTCGCCAAACGTTGACGGCGTCGTCCCAGAGCTGTTTGCGGACGGGGTCGAGGGCTGCGAGGCCTCGAGCGGGGAGTGCGGGCTGGGCGGCGAGCCACAGCCCGGCCGCCCCGGCTCCGACCAGGCTTACCAGCCCGGCGAGGAAGGTGAGGGCCCTAGGTGGGCCGGATCGCCGCACAGACACCCAAACGGCGAACAGTGCGACGGGCATGGCGACCACCGTCCCGGCTTGGGACCGGTTGAGCAGCACCACCCCCAGCGCGGTGATGAGAGCAACGTGCGGGAGCGAGCGGGCCCAGCGCTCGGCGGCCCTGAACGGCCTGCTGGACAGGGCTGCCAGCCCCGCCAGTGCCAGGAGTTGCACCCCGGCGGCAGCGTTGGCGTTCATGTAGCGCAGCGGCAGCTTGCCCGGCCCCGGGGTGATCAGGTAGCCGACCACGAAGGCGGCGCCCACCCCAACCACTGCGGCGGGCACCGGCCACCTGTGGGCGCGCGGGGCGAGCCAGCGGCCGGCTGCGACTCCCGCGACGGCGAAAAGGGGAGCGACGAGATAGGGGGAAAGGGGCGACAGCGAACGTCCGGTGATGACCGTCGAGGCGATGAGCCACCCCAGCCATGCGCCCACACCGGCGAGGCCGACCACGTCGAGGGGGTGGACCCTTCGCGGGACGAGCGTCACGTCAGCTCTGGTAGTGGGGCAGTGTCTTGAACCACTCCACCGTCGCCCGCACGCCCTCGACCAACGGCACCGGCTCGACGTCGGGGAACAGTGCGCGCAGGCGGGAGTTGTCCGCTTGCGAGTCGCGCACGTCGCCGGTGCGGGGGTCCGTGTGGGTCACCTGCGGCTCGATACCGAGCGCGTCACCGATCAGGCCGATGAGGCTGATCAGCGAGGTCCGCGAGCCGAAGGCCAGGTTCACCGGGTCGAGGTCGTGCACGCCCCGGATCGCGGCGTCCGCCAGTACGCGCGAGACCGTGCCGACGTAGGTGAAGTCGCGGGTCTGCTCGCCGTCGCCGTGCACGGTGAGGGGAACCCCGCG
>CAKUSI010000176.1 GCA_934678955.1 uncultured Austwickia sp.
CGCTGTCGGTGAGCGCTGGGGAGGGCGCGGCCGCGTCCTTGGAACGCGTGTGCCGCCTCGCCGCCGGCGATCTCGCCGGGGAACTGCGCCGCGCCCTCCATGAGACCCGGGCCGGAGCCAGTTTGCCGACCGCCCTGCAGGACGTGGCGAATCGGGTCGGCGTGCCGTCGCTCGAGCGGTTCGTCCAAGCGGTCAATGTCGCCATGGAACGCGGCACGCCGCTCGGCGAGGTGCTGCGGGCCCAGGCCGCGGACGCTCGGGAGGAGGGGCGTCGGCAGGTGCTGGAGGCCGCGGGCCGTCAGGAGATCTCGATGATGGTCCCCGTCGTCTTCCTCATCCTGCCTGTGACGGTGATCTTCGCCGTGTACCCGGGACTGATCGCCCTGCGACTCGGACCATGAGCACGCCGGACGCCTGCTCACCCCCTGACGCCTGTCACGAGAAGGGAGCACACACATGAACGCACCTGGAGGAGCCTCCGCGCCCTCTGCGGCCGAAGGCCACCGATTCCGACGGGCTTCCGCGGTCCGGACCTCGTTCACCGGGTGGGTGGTCGTCGGCCTTCTGGCGATCATCGTCTCCCGGGTCGTCGCACAGGTCGCGCCGCTCGCGCGCGCCGACCTCTTCCATGACGCCGACCCCCATGCTGATCCGCGCGGAGGACGGGAGCGCGGTGACGTGCCGGGGTGGGTCCTCATCACGCTGATGACGGCCGGGTTGGTCACCATGCTGTGGGCCGTGGCGGGCGAACAACTCCGGGAGCTCTTTACGACGGCGCTCGCGGCGGTCACCGGCCCCACCCGGTGACCGGTCCTTGCTCGCTCGGCCGTCGCCGAAGTGGAGATCGACATCGTCCACGTGGCGGTCGGTGGAGCGAGAGCGGCTCCGCGGTCGTCGACTTCGTCCTTGTCTGCGTGCTCGTCGTGGTCATCCTCGCTGCCCTCCTCCAGCTGGCCTTGGCCTTGCACGTGCGCAACACCCTGATCTGGTGCGCGGGCGAGGGCGCCCGGTACGGGGCCAGAGCCGGGTCGACCCCCGAACGAGGCGCGGAGCGGACGCGGACACTGATCGCCGAATCGCTGTCGGGATCCTTGGCGGTGGAGGTGGGCGCCGAGCGCCGCGACGAAGGAGGTGTCGCGACCGTGGAGGTGCAGGTGAGCGCGTCGCTGCCGGTCCTGGCGTGGTGGGGTCCCCCTGACGCGGTGAGCGCGCGTGGCCGGGCCTTCGCCGAGGTGCAGCCGTGAAAGCCGCCGGGCCGCCGTGGCAGCGTGGGCTCACGGGGCGCGAAAGCGGCGGCGCCATCGTCGAGTTCGTCGTCCTCACGGTCTTGTTGCTGCTGCCCGTCGTCTATCTGATCCTCGCGGTGGCGCGTGTCCAGGCGGGGACGTACGCCGTCGCCACGGCGGCCCGTGAGGCAGCGCGCGCCGCGGTGACCGCACCCGCCGGCGCCGACCTGCAGGCGCGTTCCGACGCCGCCGCGAGGCTGGCCTTCGAGGACCACGGCTTCGACCCGGCCGCCGTCGCCCTGCGGTGCGCGGCCAACCCGTGCCTCACCCCTGACGCCCGGATCGACGCGCAGGCGCGCCTGGAGGTGGAGCTTCCCGGGGTGCCCGCATTCCTGGACGCCGTGTGGCCCCTCACCGTGACCGTTGAGGCGAGCCACGGGATGACCGTCGCACGCTTCCGGGATGGGTAAGGAGCCGGATGCGACGGGGAGGGGCAGGCCCGTCGCGCGGCCCGTACGGTCAGCGCGAGGAGGGGCAGATCGGCCTGTTGATCCTGGGCGCGTGCGTGCTCGCGCTCACCCTGGTCGTTGGCATCGTCAACGTGACGGCGGTCCAACTCGCCCGGGTCCATCTGTACGACATCGCCGATGCCGCCGCCCTGGACGCCGCGGACGCCGTCCGTGACGAGGACCTCTACGCGAGCGGAGTCCGCGCGGGTCTCCCGCTGACGGATGACGGCGTCCGGGAGAGCGTCGCGCGATTCCTCGCTGGGACCCAGCTCCCGGTGAACGTCTCGGCGTGGGCGCTGGAGCGGGCCACGGTGCGGCCTGGCGAGCCACCCGGCGCCGCACCGACGGTCGAGGTGAGCCTCACAGGGACCGTCGAACTCCCTCTCGGCGGAGGACTTCTGGCCGGCGTGTCCGGGCCGGTGACCATCACCGTCAACTCCACCGCGGATCCTCGGACCGCTCCGTCATAGTGCGAGCGACGCTCCGAATCACTTTGTAATCGCGCGATTTTCAGCGATCGCTTGGCATACTTCTGTCCAACCCGCACACTGGAACGATCGACCAGAACGTATGTTCAATCCGATGGCGTCCGACAGCTGGGGAGCGGGCGCGAGGGTGTCGACGGGCTGAGAGGGGACAGACCGATGCTGAGCGACCTGATGGTGCCTGCGCTGGTGGCCGCAGTGGACGGGGTGAGCGCCGTCCAGGAACGTGGCGCCGTGACGGCCTCGTGGTCGGACGTCGCCGACGACGTCGGCCGCCGCGTGATCCACCTGGTCCACGAGCTGCCGCAGGAGCAGGTGGACGCGCTGGCCGGAGAGCTGGGGGTGCAGGGGGGCCTGGACCGGCGGCAGGCCGTGGAGGAGGCCGTCCTGTCGCGGGTCGAGCAGCTCGTGTCCGCGGCGCTGGCCGCCTGACCGACGTCCTCGCGGTGTGAGCCGACATGGCGGCGGCGCCAGGGTCGGCCGCGCGAGGCGTCGGGTTAGGGCCAGGGCTGCTCCCTCCGGGTAGCCTCGAGCGCATGCGCGACCCACTCCGCCCTGACCGGCGGACAGCCCTTCGCGCCGCAGGCTGGTCGCTGGCACTCTTCGGTGGACTGCAGATCGGCGCCGCTGCCACGGTCATCGCCATCGACGAGTTGCGCAAGCGGCGCACGCCCCCCGGATACCACTTCCCGCGCACGGCGCCCGCCACGGTGGATGTCGCCGGATCTCGCGTCACCACCTATACGTACGGGGTCGATCTCTTCGCCGCCATGCTGGAGGCGATCCGATCCGCTCGTCGGACCATCTTCTTCGAGACGTTCATCTGGAAGGGTGACGAGGTCGGCGACGCGTTCAAGGCGGAGCTGATCGCGGCAGCGGACCGCGGCGTCGAGGTGTACGTGGTCTACGACCACTTCGCGAACCTGGTCGTCGAGCCGCGGTTCTTCGACTTCCCCGACACCCTGCACGTCTATCGCTACCCGGTGTTCCGGTGGGGGATGCTGCGCCCGGGCATCCGCTACTCCGGGCGGGACCACCGCAAGATCCTCGTCGTGGACCACGACGTCGGGTTCATCGGGGGCTACAACATCGGCTCCCGGTATGCCACGGACTGGCGGGACACCCACCTGCGCGTCGAGGGTCCGGCGGTCTGGGAGATCGAGAATGCGTTCGTCGACTTCTGGAATGAGCACCGCGGCGACCGGCTGCCTGAGCTGGCGGACAGGGGGGCGCGGGCCTGGGACGCCCGGATCCGGGCCGCCCGCAACGCGCCGAACCGGATGCTCTTCCCCGTCCGGGGCCTCTACCTGGACGCGATCGATCGGGCGACCCGCCACGTGTACATCACGCAGGCGTATTTCCTGCCGGACCAGGACATTCTGAGGTCGTTGTTGGCGGCGGCGCATCGCGGCGTGGATGTGCGGATCCTCGTGCCCGAGTACAGCAATCACATCGTCGCCGACTGGGCCGCGCGCGCCTACTACAGCGCCCTGCTGCAGGGCGGGGTGACGATCTGGCTTTTCCGCGACGCGATGGTGCACGCCAAGACCGCGACGGTGGACGGCCGATGGTCGACCGTCGGCACCGCGAACATCGATCGCCTCAGCCTGATCGGCAACTACGAGGTGAACCTCGAACTCTTCAGCGACGAGCAGGCCCGACATATGGAGGACGTCTTCGACTCCGACCTGTCGAACTGCCGGCAGCTCACCCTGGAGGAGTGGCAGGCCCGCGGGTGGCTTCCGCGGGTGGGCGAGCGGATCCTGAGCCGGATGTGGCCGATCCTTTAGGGCCGAGTGAACCTCTGTTCTTGACTGTCCACTGGATAAGATTTTGCGATCTCTAGATTTTAGCGTTACTAAACCGTAATGCCGCTCTCTGCGCGCCGCTGCGCGTGCCGCCGGTTCCCGCCTGGCGAGGGCCCGCGCGGGAGCCCTTGGGGCAGTAGTCGGATGCGCGCTCCATCGGGGAGGATGCCTGCGGATGGTCGGGGGGCGGTGCAACCGTGTGATCTACGTCACATTTCCACGCGGTGCGGGCGTCCGGGACAAGGCCGATCTCAGGGGCGTGAGAGTCAGCGATCGGGTCGGCGAGGCGCCCATGCCGACCGGTGGGGACAGCATGCCGGCCGCCATGGCCGTCCGGCAGGCTCCGCTGTTTGCTGCCTTCGATCCGGCGCGCGCCCCGGTCGCCTCGTTCGTGGTGCCGGCCCTCCTCGTCTTCGCGACCGTGCTGGCAGGGCGGGGTCTCCTCCTCCCGGGTGTCGGACTCAGCGTGTGCTGGCTCAGCGTGGGGTTCGCGTTCCTCTTCTCCCTCGGCCACCAATCCTGCGCCCTGCCCAGGCGGACGCGGCGCGCCACCTTGTGGATCTTCACGTTGCTCGCGTCCCAGGCAGCCGGGCACGCGGCGGCCTGGCTGGTCTGGCCCGAGGCGAGCCCGCCGTGGGCGGTCCTGGCCCTGTGGATCGCGGGGGACACCGCTCAGGCGCTCTTCGCGGCGTGCCTGTTCAAGCGGCTCCGGCGGGAGCGGCCGCTGTGGGGACTGGACTCGCTGCACACCAACGTTTCGCTGTTGGCAGCGGGAGCCGCGTCCTCGGTGCTGGGCGCGGCGGTGGTGGCCGCGTCCATCGCCTTGGCCGGCGCGTTGCCCTGGACGGCGCTCCCGTTCCTCCTCCTGCGCAACACCCTGGTCGTCTACGGCTTCTGCGCGGCCGTCCTCCTCTTCTCGGTGCCCCCGGATCCCCATGACGTACCTCGCCGGGACTGGCGGCTGACGCTGGCAGTCGGCGGCGGTCTGCTGGGGGACCTGCTCTTCGTCTGGGCCTCCGGGCCGCAGTACACCTTCGCGTTCGTGGTCGTGCCGGTGGTGATGTGGGCGGCCTCGGTGCTGAGCGTTCGACAAACGGCGCTCTTCCTGCAGATCGTCATGCTCCCCGTCCTGGTGTCCTCCATGGTGGGTGCGGGGCCGTTCGCTGCGGGTCAGCCGGGCATTCGTGTCGCCACCACCTACGGGCTCGTACTTTTCGTCAGCGTGATGGCCATGATGATCACGCTGGAAACCCTGGAACGGCGCCGCCTTCTGGCGCGAGTCCAGGCCCAGGCGCGGCAGTCCGCCGAACAGGCGCGCCTGCTCGGTACGATCCTCGACGCCCTCCCCGAAGCCGTCGTGGTCGTCGACGCCCAAGGGGAAGTGGCGAGCCAGAACGTCGCGTCGCGCTACCTGTGGGAAGCGGGGCCCCACCTGGTCGAGCTGACCGGGTCTGGAGGCCATCGACCCGTCCGCGAGGCGTTGGGCGGTGACGAAGTCGCCGGAGTCGACGTGGTCATCGAACCGCGCGTCGTCGTGCCAGAACCCCTGGGCCTCGGGTCGGCCGCAGCACGAGCCGATCGGATCGTCTCCGTTCAGGCGTACCCTCTGAGGTTCAAGGACGACCCCGCCGCGGTGGTGATCGCCGCCGACGTGACGGAGCAACGCCGCCGCACGGACGAGCTCCGCTCGTTCGCTCAGGTGGTGGCACACGATCTGCTCAATCCCCTGGCGGCCTCCGACCTGTGGCGCGAGTCGCTGCAGGAGGAGCTCGCAGCGATCCGACCCGGGCTCGGCGCGACGGCGTTGACGGAGCTGGGTGCCGCGAACGACCGCATGCGACGCTTCATCACCGACCTGCACCACTACACGGTGGCGCGCGACGGATCGCCGGAGTGGGGAGAGGTGGAGTTGTTCGATGTGCTCGAGGACGTCCTGGCCGACCGGCTGAAGGCCATTCCCTGCGATGAGCGTCCCGACGTCGAGGTCAGCGTTCACGGACGGGTTCGCGGCGACCACGCACTGCTGCGCCAGCTCTTCATGAATCTGATCGAAAACGCCTACAAGTACCGACGCCCGGGCACGCGCGGCCGGATCCGCGTATGGGCCCAATCGCCGCACCCGGCCTGGCGGGTGGTTCACGTGGACGACGACGGGATCGGCATCCCGATCGGGCAGGAGCGCCGCATCTTCCAGGAGTTCTATCGGGCGGAAAACGGTGAGGCCGTGAGAGGCTCCGGATTGGGGTTGGCGATCTGCGAGCGCATTGTGGCGCGCCACGGTGGGCGCATCGAGGCCCGGGTGCGCGGGGAACGGGGCTCCCGATTCACCGTCTGGCTTCCGAGTCTCGCCGCCTCGGAACTCCCGTCGTGTCCGTCCGTGGCCCATGGCCCGATGATCGAGGCCGGCCTGGCTCGAACGCAGACGCAGACGGAGGTGCCTGCCGCGCCGCGGGCCGAAGAACGGGTGGCG
Source organism: uncultured Austwickia sp. (assembly GCA_934678955.1). The sequence continues at coordinate 6,499 of CAKUSI010000176.1, forward strand.
ATCGGGGAGGGGTCCCCCGAGATGGAGGCGCAGGAGGCGGTCTCGGCCGGACCCGGAGGTGGAGTCGCGCTGCCGTAGACTTCCTCCTCGTGGCCACCGACTTCCCCGCCGAGATCAAGGACCTGCGATCGACGATGGCGTCGGTGCGCGCCGTCACGGACGTGGATCGGTTGACGCAGCAGATCGCCGAGCTGGAGCGCGCGGCGAGCGCCGCCGACCTGTGGGACGACCAGGAGAACGCGCAGGCCGTGACCAGCCGGCTGTCGAGGGCGGGCGCGGAGCTCGAGCGCATCGTGGGGATGGACGCGCGGATCGACGACCTGGAGGTCCTCGCGGAGATGGGCCTGGAGGCCGACGACGCGGAGACGATTGCCGAGGCCGAGGCCGAGCTGACCGCCGTGCGCGCGGCCGTCGGCGAGTTGGAGGTCCGGACGCTGCTGGCGGGGGAGTACGACGAGCGCGAGGCCGTCGTCACGATCCGTGCCGGCGCCGGGGGGGTGGACGCCGCGGATTTCGCGGAGATGCTGCTGCGGATGTACTTGCGGTGGGCGGAGCGGCACGACTATCCGACCGCGGTGCTCGACACGTCGTATGCCGAAGAGGCGGGCCTGAAATCGGCGACGTTCGAGGTGAAGGTGCCGTATGCCTACGGGCACCTCGCCGTGGAGGCGGGCACGCACCGGCTGGTCCGGATCAGCCCGTTCGACAATCAGGGCCGTCGGCAGACGAGCTTCGCTGCGGTCGAGGTCATTCCGCTGATCGAGCAGACCGACCACATCGAGATCCCCGAGAACGAGATCAAGGTCGATGTGTTCCGGTCCTCCGGCCCCGGTGGACAGAGCGTGAACACGACCGACTCGGCGGTGCGGATGACGCACCTGCCGACGGGGATCGTGGTGTCGATGCAGAACGAGAAGTCCCAGATCCAGAAC
>CAKUSI010000177.1 GCA_934678955.1 uncultured Austwickia sp.
GCCTAAATGTCCCAAACACCTTGACACGTACCGAAGGCGTTCAACGCTGGCTTCCAGCGCATGGTCCATCGTGTCTGTCCGGTGCCCTTGGGGTCCAGACTTCGGGTGACGAGGTACAGGGTCTTCATCGCGGCCTGCTCGTTGGGGAAGTGGCCCCGGGCCCGGATCGCCCGGCGGTAGCGGGCGTTGAGGGACTCGATCGCGTTGGTCGAGCAGATCACCTTGCGGATCTCGACGTCGTAGTCCAGGAACGGGATGAACTCCGCCCAGGCGTTCTCCCACAGTCGCACGATCGCCGGGTAGGGCTTGCCCCATTTCTCCGCGAACTCATCGAACCGGTCCTTGGCCGCGGCCGCGGTCGGGGCGGTGTAGATCGGGCGCATGTCCTTGGCCAACGCGTCCCAGTACTTGCGGGAGGCATACCGGAAGGTGTTGCGGATCAGGTGGATGATGCACGTCTGCACGGTGGCCTGCGCGAACACCGCGTTCACGCTGTCCGGCAGACCCTTCAGGCCGTCACAGACGACGAAGAACACGTCCTGCACGCCCCGGTTGCGCAGCTCGGTCAGCACGGCCATCCAGTACTTGGCCGACTCCCCGTCCCCGTCACCGGCCCACATGCCCAGCACGTCCTTGCAGCCGTTCAAGTCGACCCCGATCGCGGCGTAGAACGGCCGGTTACGGACCTGCCCGTCACGGACCTTCACCACGATCGCGTCGATGAAGATCGCGGCGTAGACCTTCTCCAACGGGCGCGCCCACCACGTCTGCATCTCCTCCACGACGCGGTCGGTGATGCGGCTGACGGTGTCTTTGGACACCGACGCCCCGTACACCTCGCCCAGGTGGGCGCTGATCTCACCTGTCGTGAGGCCCTTGGCGTACAGCGACAACACCATCGTGTCCAGGTCCCCCAGGCGTCGTTGACGCTTCTTGACCAGCTGCGGCTCGAACGAACCGTCCCGGTCGCGCGGCACGTCGATACTGACGGGGCCGACGTTGTCGGTCATGACGGTCTTGGACCGCATCCCGTTACGGGAGTTCCCGCTGCCCCGACCTGCCGGGTCGTGCTTGTCATAGCCCAGATGCTCGGACATCTCCTCATCCAGAGCTGTCTCGATGACCATCTTCGTCAGCTGCTTGAGCAGCCCACCCGGACCGGTCAAGACCATCCCAGCGTCCTTGGCGGCCAGCACCATCTGCCGGATCACGGCCGCGTTCGCCGCCGATAGGTCAGATTCAGCCGGTGGCTGTGCGTCCGGCGCTGACGCGCCGAACGCCTCACCAGAGGCGCTCTCCTCACGTGGCTCCTGCGATGCGAACTCTTCCACGTGCTCCAGTGTCTCGGTCATGACGACCCTCCTGCCCCCGAAGGGGCCATCAGGCCACTTACACCGTTAGAGCGACAGACCCCTCATCGGTGAAGAGCCCCAATACGGAAGACATCAAGCAGTCGCCCCCTACGCCGCAACTGGTAGCGAGCCGGTGCCATCAGCACCGCAAACTCGACTGCAGAACGGGCGTTTCTCGTCTCATCGAAGGACGGGCGCCGGTGCCCGTGCTTCGCCATCAGCCGTCGTGGTCCGATGCGCGAGAGACAAGGCGTTGAGCCTCCCTGTCGTAGGAATAGCTGACGATGTCCCCGGAGATGATGAGGTCGACCGCCTGGTCGATCACGTCCAGAGGGACGACATACCACTCGGATGGGTCGAAACTTCGACCCTTGCGGCCAGCTTGGGTGAGGTCGAGTCGGACGTCGGCGAAGACGCGGTGCAGGAGGTTCTCGAGCGCCGAAGCCCTGAGGTTGTAGGTCCGGTAGTCGGCCACGACCTCGACCGGGGCCATGAGGTAGGTCGGCGACGTCTCGGCGTTCTTGATCCGTGCCTCGACCGAGCCCCGGGTGAATCCGATCTTGTGCAGGTTGGTGAGCTCTGCGATCTGAGGATCCGTGCTGAGAGAGCGCAGGACGTAGATGTGACCGCTGGCAGCGTCACCCTCGAGGATCTCCTCGTCATCGCTCAGGCCGGTTTGGACGATCGACTGACCCTCCTGCTCGAACAGTCTGATGGAGAGAGACTGCCGGTACATCGAGGACTCGGTGCCGTTCTCGAAGATCACGCGCAGCCGCTGCTTCTGCTCGGCCTTTCCGCCGACGATCATTTCGCGCGTCTCGCCCACCTCGGCGACGAAGAGCATCACCCCGTTGAGGACGAAGAACCGGCCCTCGGTGACCGTGCGCAGACCCTTGAACGAGGCGAGCTGCGCCGTCCCGTCGGCCAACTCGGCATGCTTGGTCTTGAACAGGTGCTCGAAGCGATCGAAATCGAGGCACTTCTTGCGCTTCGCGACCGAGTCGGCCTCATCGGGCGCCTTCCGCACCGGCAGATCGGAGACATCCCGGAGTCCCGAGTCGTCCCCGAGCAGGTCGAGGTCATCGTCCCCGAGCAAGTCATCGATCGACGCAGGCGCCTCGGGCACCTCCAGCAGCCCGAACTCATCCAGGTGCTTCAGGGCCGCGATCTTCTCCTCGTTCGCGAGAATCCCATCGAGGCGAGCCCCGAGCTTGCGTTCGGCAATCTCGCGGGTGGTGGAGTCCGGGATCCGACCGTGCGTCCGTCGGAACTCAACCACTTCCAAGAAGGCTCGCTCGAGCCGGTCCGTCGCCGTGACCTTGACCGGCTTCTCAGGCGCGTCCAGGAGCCCGTCGACGTCGGAGTCCAAAATGGCGTCGATGCTGGCGGGGGACGCGAAGTCGACAGGTCCCACGCCGTCCTCGCTGGTCATGCCTCGTCCGCCATCTCTGTTGCGCGCTGGGCAGCCTCGCGCTCCTGCTTCTTCTTCTGCAGGAACAGCACGATCTCGGCGTACCGCTTCTCGGTCGGGTCTTCGGCACGCACGTTCGGCTTCCGGCCGTTAACCTTGGCCCACTGTTGGATCTTCGGCCACGCAGCCAGGGCTTCCTCCTCGGTGATCTCGACCCGGGTCGCCGTGATCGCGTCGGAGATGATCCGCAGCACCGATGGCGTGACGGACTTCGAGATGACCTCGAAGGCTCGCTGGAACGGGTTGACCGAGTCGATCAGGTTGATGTTGATGTCGTCGATGTTCACGAACTTCTCCGACATGCGGATGAAGCGCTTGTCGCCGACCTGACGGACCTCGCCGTTCTTGATCACCGAGTCCACGACCACCTGCTGGCGAAGCTCCTCGACCTGTGTCTCGTCCAGATCGGGGTACTTCTCCCGGATGATTTTGGGGATCAGGACCTTGTTGGTCGTCTCCGCGTCCACCGAACCGGCAGCGGCCTTTGCGAAGGTGTCGTCCTGCAGGATCGTCGCCTTCAAGTCGTTGAGATCGGTCTCGACGATCTGCTTCACCCGCTCGGACGACGGTTCCTTGAAGCCCTTGATCTTGATCACGCCCGGCGAGTTGGTGTCGTCGTCGCCGGTGCGCTTGGTCTTGAACTCGAAGTTCTGCGCCAGCACCTGCTCCATCAGCAGCGAAGCAGTGATCGCCTTCAGCATGTTGTTGACCGAGACCTTCACCTCACTCTGGGAGGCATCCGGCTCGGCAATCAGATTGGTGAACTGGGCGTGGCCCTTGCCCGGGGAGTCGCGGGTGACCCGGCCGATGATCTGGATGACCTCGGTCAAGGAGGCTCGGTACCCGACGGTGAGCGCGTGCTCGGCGAAGGGCCAGTCGAAGCCCTCCTTCGCCATGCCGAGCGCAAGAATCACGTCGACGGCGCCGGCATCCTTCGATGCCACCGTCGACAGGTAATGAAGTGTGTCGGCCCGCTTCTTCTGGTCCGTGTCGTCAACAAGGTCAGCCAGCCGCAGCATCGCACCCGTGTCGGCCCGGCGGATGGTGATGATGCCGGTGTCCGGGTCGGTGCACTCGACGTGCCCGATCGAGTCGATGATGAACCCGACCTCTTCGATCTTGTCCTTGGTCGACTCGCCCGAGTTCACGTTGGGGATGTGGAGAATGGTCTTCTTGTCCAGGTCGAGGACCTCGCTGATCGCGTCGGTGTATCGGCCCTGGTAGAAGTGGTGCCCAATGCCAAGGGAATGCAGGTACTGGTACCCGTTGAGCTGGTCGTAGTAGTTGAAGGTGACCGGTGTGAATCGGGCCTCGTCCTCGGCAGACAGCACCGGCACCGAGTCGCCGCGGAAGTACGATCCGGTCATCGCCACGATGTGCACGTCGGAGCCGTTCATGACCTCGCGCAGCAGCGCACCGAGGCGACTGGACTCGGTGTCGGCGGAGACGTGATGGAACTCGTCGATCGCGAGCACGGTGCCGTCGAAGGCATCGGGCGCCAGCTTCTCGCATGCGAACCGCAGCGTGGCATGCGTACAGACCAGGACCGTTCAGGAAGTCGATGAAGGCGCCGACCTTGCCCTGCGACGAACCCGGGTCGCAGAGGTTGTGCTCGGGCTTGACCTCCCAGTCGGTGAAGAAGCCGAACTTGGAGAGTTCAGTCGAGGCGAACGATCCACCGATCGACCGCTCCGGCACCGCGACGATGACCTTTTTGCGGCCCTGGTTGTAGAGCTTGTCGAGAGCGATGAACATCAGCGCACGGGACTTGCCCGAGGCCGGCGGGGCCTTGATGAGCAGGTGCTCGGCATCGCGCTTGGCGAATGCGCGTTGCTGCATCTCGCGCATGCCCATGGCGTCGACGTTGACCGAGGCGCCTGTCTGGGCGTAGGTCACATCGACGATGTTGACCGGCTTCTTGATCGCGTTCATTTACGTGCGCCCCTCGTCTTCTTCGCCGGTGCGTTCGCGGCCTCGGCTGCTGTCATGGCCTCATACATAGCGAAGAGATCCGACAGCCGCTGCTCGTCGGTCTCGTAGCCGCGTTTGGAGTAGATCGAGTCGACCAGCACGTCGACCGCGGCGTGTGCCTCGCGGAGGTCGTCTGGCATGAGGTCGGGGTCGTACAGCTCCGCGAGGGTCCTCTCGCAGTGGTACTCGCGCACGTCCAATACACGGAGCGCCGCATCACTGAGCTGCTCTCTCATGGAGGCGGAGAGCTGTGGGACCGGAAAGTTGTTGTAGACGATGTAGGCGCCATAGCGGTAGTCAGTCTTCATTCGTCCGCCGACAGCCGCGAGCCATGCCGTGTGCATCTGAGAGGTAAGTATCGCGAAGAGCCAAGGTTCTGCGCCGTAGACAACGAATGCAAGATTTGAAACTACCGTGTCAGCACCTACGTAACCAATCGGCACATACTTGCGGCGCGCGGACGACACAGCCGGTACGAGGATGGAATCGGTCTGCTTGAACGCGATCTGCTTGAACCTGTTCGGGTGTGCAGCGTAGTCAGCGGTAGTCGAGGCGACACTCTCGCTGCGCCAGCGAGCAACGGCGTCCAGTCGACGGCGGACCGGTGGGATGGACTGCGCGGCTCCAAGATCACGGTCGGGGATCCATAGGCAGTACCGCTCAATATCGTTGATGAACTCTGCCGAGCCGACGTACCGCTTGATGTAGCGGTCGGCGTCGGGCGCTTCTGAGAGAACCTCAACCCGCTCCCTGGGATCTAGCATGAGGTAGCCTCCGTCCTTCGGCATCGAGCCAAGGACCATGCGAGGGAGCGATGGGCTGAGGACAGCCGTGCGTCGATAGATGAAGACCGAGGAAGCATCGGCGAGGTACCCGTTAATGTTCTTCGCCTCGATCTGCAGGCCGTCGGTGAAGATGTACTTCGGACCCGGGCGCTCCGCACGCAGATTGATCACGGCCACAGTCACACCAGCGTTGCGCTTCGCGTTGTTCTCCCATTTGAAGGATGTGTACGCGTAGCCGATCTCGATGCACTTGACGAAAATCATCGGGAACATCAGTCCAACGTGCTCGCCCTGGGAGACTGAGTTGGTCGTGACGAACGCCAACTCAGCGCGAGTCCCTTCGATGTAGTCAGCACCCTTGACGAACCAGAGCGCGATGTAGTCCAGATCTTTGGAGTATGGACGCCGTCCGAACACGAACGGGTAGTCAGCCTTCATCTCCTTGTTCTGAGACTTGCCTCCTTTGTACGGCGGGTTGCCGATCAGGTAGATCTCGCCACCGTCGTTCGGGCAGACCGAGTTCCAATCGACCCGAGTCGCGTTCCCTGCCTGGATCTGCCCGGTCTCCTTGAGCGGGATGAGGGGGATGGAGACGTTGAACTTTTCCTTGAACTCTGTGTTCATCTGGTGCTTCGCGATCCAGAGCGACAGGATCGCGACCTCTACGGCGAAGTCGTCGATCTCGATCCCATAGAAGTTCTCGATGTTGATCCTCGACTCGGCGAACAAGACTTGGTGCTTAGGGTCGAGGTCGGCGAGCCTCTCGAGGATGGCGTGCTCGACCTTCCGCAGTTCCTTGTACGCGATGACGAGGAAGTTGCCGGATCCACAGGCCGGGTCGAACACCTTGATCGCGCTGATCCGCTCCAGCAGCGCCTCGAGCTTCCGGACGTTGTCGAAGCCTGCGTCCAACTGCTCTCTGATGCCGTCGAGGAACAGCGGTTCGATGGTCTTCAGGATGTTCGGCACTGAGGTGTAATGCTGGCCGAGGTCCGAGCGCTTGCCTGGCGAGACGATCGCCTGGAACATCGAGCCGAAGATGTCGGGGTTGATCTCGCTCCAGTTCAGCGTGCCCAACTCGATCAGTCGGTCTCGCGCAGCCTTGGTGAATGTCGGCACCTCGAGGCCGGCGCTCATCGTGAAGAGCCGGCCATTGACATACGGGAAGGCCGCCAGGTGGTTCGGCTTGTCGGCCGGGTCCTCGGTGTCCAAGGCGGTGAACAGCGCCGCCAGGAAGTCGTGGACGTCCGACCCGTCGGCCTGGGTGTGCGAGCCGACCGCGTTGACGAACTGGCTCTGGGTAAAGATGCCGGTGTCCTCGGCGAAGAAACAGAACAGCAGCCGGGTGAAGAAGACGTTGAGGGCCTGGCGCCCGTGCGTCCCCTCCATCAGGCCCGGGTTGGCGGCGAGCAGCTCGTCGAAGAGCTTGCCCATGCGCTCGGCTGCCTTGACGTCGGCGTGGGACTCGGCGACGTACTGAGCCTTCTCCATGCCGGCCCACGGCAGGAAGAACGTGAAGTGCTGGTCGATGTCCCGGATCGGTATCATCAGGTTCTCGCCGGTCTTGGTGTCGACCGCGAGCAGCTCGTCGTAGTCGGTGACGATGACGAAGCGGGTGCGGTACCGAACCACGGCTGGCGACGTCTTCAGCTCGTCGATCACGGCGAGCGGGTCGCCGGTGGTCTCCTTGAAGTACACGACGTTCTTCTGCGCAACCTCAGTGGCAGGGTCCTCGGCGACGCTGAGCGACCCGTTGCGCAGGCGCGTCACGTTGC
>CAKUSI010000178.1 GCA_934678955.1 uncultured Austwickia sp.
GCTCGACCCCCCTCGTCCGTGACGCAGGGAGCGTTTCAGCGAGCGTGGGGAGGGCGAGGCGCCCGTCGAGGGGGCTCGCGGGCCAGCAGGGCTGCCGCCGTCCGCGCATCGATGACGAGGTCGGTGACGACGCCGGCGCTCAGCGCCCCGACGAGAGCGGGCACCTTGTGCTCGCCGACGACGACGCACATCCGCCGGGGGATGCGGGCCAGCTCGCGCGGCGTCGGGCCGGAGGCCCGGGTGTTGACCTCGATGTCCTCGTAGCTGCCGTCCTCGCGCAGGAAGACGGTGCACACGTCGCCGACGACGCGTTCGCGCCCCAGCGCGCGCGCGTCGTCGGCGGTGAGGTAGCCCGCGCGGTAGACCTCCGAGGCGAGCCGCCCGGCGGTCGCCCCGACCCCGAAGACCGCGAAGTCGACCTGCGTGCGCGCCTGGAGCAGGTAGCGCACCGCGCTCTCGCGCCACAGCGCCTCCTTCGTCGAGGCGTAGTCGAAGATCGCCGGCGTGGGGAAGTAGGCGATGTCGGCGTCGAACGCGCGCGCGATCGCGCTGAGCAACTCCTGGGCGTAGAGGACGCCGGAAGGCCGGGTGTGCGCCGAGCCGTTGAGCTGCACGATCGTCACGCCGGTCGTCGAAACGGGCGCGAGGTGGGCGGCGATCGCCGAGACCGTCGTGCCCCAGGCGATGCCGATCGTCGAACCGGGCTCGACCCAGGAGGTGAGGAGCCGGGCCGCGACGCGGGCGACCTGATCGAGGCGCTGGTGATCCGCCGCGCTGTCGCGGACCTCGACGATGTGGGCGCGCACGCCGAAACGGGCCGTCACGGCGTCGGCCAGGCGCAGTCCCGTCGCGGCGTCGTCGGCGACGGTGATCCGCACGATCCCGGTCGCGCGGGCCCGTTTCAGCAGGCGCGAGACGGTGGATCGCGAGACCCTGAGCGTCGAGGCGATGGAGTCCATCGTCTCGTCCTGGAGGTAGTAGAGCTGGGCCGCCCGACGCACCTCGTCGGTCACGTCCTGCGTGGCAGGTGATGCGGCGCCCCGACCGGCGTCGTCGGCGTTCACGGCGATCTCCTCCTCGTGCACGTTTGTGCACCATGCTGGACCATTCGTGCATGGCATCGCCACCATAGGGTGAACCAATCGATCACCGATGACCGACCGGACCCCTCCCGTCCGGGGCGCGGTCATCCAGAGCAGAGGGACTGATCGCCGATGACGTCAACCGCCTTGACCCCGCAGAAGAGGGCCGATGCCCTCGCCGAGATGAGCTCGCAGGAGCCCTTGGACATCCTCGTGGTCGGCGGTGGCGTCACGGGGGCCGGCATCGTCCTCGATGCCGTGACCCGCGGGCTGCGCGTCGGGATCGTCGAGGCCCAGGACTGGGCCAGCGGCACCTCGAGCCGGTCGAGCAAGCTCGTCCACGGCGGCCTGCGCTACCTCCAGCAGTTCGACTTCAAGCTCGTCTTCGAGGCGCTCCACGAGCGCGAGCACCTCCTGGAGACCCTCGCGCCGCACCTGGTGCGCCCCGTCTCCTTCCTCTACCCGCTGAGCAAGAAGTACGTCGAGCGCCCCTATGTCACCGCCGGGGTCGGCCTCTACGACGTCTTCGCGCGGATCGGTGCCCGCGGCCAGGCCGCGATGCCCTTCCACCGGCACTACTCCAGTAGCGGTGTCCTCGAGGAGTTCCCCGACGCCAAGCCCGACGCGATGATCGGCGCGATCAAGTACTGGGACGCGACCGTCGACGACGCCCGGCTCACGCTCGCGCTCGTGCGCACCGCCGTGCAGTTCGGCGCCTTCGCCGCGAGCCGCACCCGCGTCGACACCTTCACCAAGGACGCCGACGGTCGCGTGAACGGGGCGGTCGTCACCGATCTGGAGTCCGGCCAGGAGCTGACGATCAAGGCCAACGTCGTCATCGCTGCGGCCGGGGTGTGGACCGAGGAGACCCAGGACCGGGCCGGCGCCGAGGGCGGCCTCAAGGTGCTCGCCTCCAAGGGCGTCCACATCGTCGTCCCTCGCGAGCGGATCGCCGGCACGACCGGAGTCATTCTGCAGACCGAGAAGTCGGTGCTCTTCATCATCCCGTGGAGCCGCTACTGGATCATCGGGACGACGGACACGCCCTATCACCAGGACCTCACGCACCCGGTCGTCACGAAGAGCGACATCGACTACATCCTCGAGCACGCCAACGTCATCCTTGAGCGGCCGCTGACCCGCGAGGACGTCATCGGCACGTGGGCCGGGCTGCGCCCGCTCCTGCAGCCGGGCACCTTGGGCGGCGACGAGGCGCAGTCGACGAAGGTCTCGCGCGAGCACACCGTCACCGAGGCGACGCCGGGGCTCATCACGATCGCCGGCGGCAAGCTGACGACCTACCGCGTCATGGCGCAGGACGCGGTCGACTTCGCAATGGGCACCAAGCGGGCCAAGGAGCGCCCCTCGCTCACGGAGAAGACCCCGCTCCTCGGGGCCGTCGGCTACGAGACCTACCAGCGCCGGGCCGACAAGATCGCGGCGCAGTACGGCGTGAGTCGCTTCATGATCGACCACATGCTGCACCGCTACGGGGCGCTGCTGCCCGAGCTGCTCGACATGGTGGCCGAGCGCCCCGACCTCGGTCGCCCGCTCGAGGCGACGCCGGCCTACCTGCGTGCCGAAATCGCCTACGCGTGCACGAACGAGGGCGTCCTGCACCTCGAGGACATCATGACGACCCGCACCCGCCTTACGTATGAGATGCGAGGCCAGGGTCGGGCGGCCGTCCCCGAGATCGCCGCGATCGCTGCGGAGTACCTCGGCTGGGACGACGCCCGTCGTGAGGCCGAGATCGCTGCCTACATCGCCCGGTGCGAGGCGGAGGATGTCGCCTCGCAGCTCACCGATGAGGAGGAGGCCGCCCTGGCCCGCAGCCGCGCCGACGAGGTCACCGAGCTCATCACGAAGTGAGTCCGCTCGGCTGAGTCCGCTCGGCCGCAGGGCCGCCTCACGTGCTGACGTGGGGCAGTCCACTCCAGCGCCGCACCCTCACCGCACCAGCACCGCATGCCATCCCCTGGTCGACCGGGCGACCGGTCGACCAGGGGATGGCCATCCGTCGCGCTCGCGCGACCCTCGTTCACCGGTCCGACCACCGGTCTCAAAGGAGAGAAAATGATGTCATCCCTGGCCTCATCAGCCATCGTGACGGTCGCCGCCGCGGCCGAACCCCTCCCACTCGGGACGATCTTCGCCTCCGAGCTGCTCGGCACCGCGGTGCTGTGCTTGCTCGGCTGCGGCGTCGTCGCTAACGCGATCCTGCCCGCCGCCAAGGGCGCGGGGGGAGGGCCCGTGATGATCCACTGGGGCTGGGGCATCGCGGTCTTCGCCGGTGTCTACATCGCCTATCGGACCGGCGCGCACATCAACCCCGCCGTGACGCTCGGGCTGTGGGCCAACAATGCGACCGAATACGCCCCGGGCGTGCCCGTGACTCTCACGACGACACTGACGTACTTCGCCGCCCAGTTCCTCGGTGGTGTGCTCGGTGGTGTTGCGACTTGGCTGTGCTACAAGAAGCAGTTCGATGAGGATGCCCCCGAGGGCTTTAAGCTCGGGGTCTTTTCCACCGGCCCCGAGGTGCGCAGCCCCTTCTGGAATGTCGTGACCGAGGTCTTCGGCACGTTCATCCTCATGTTCGTCATCCTGCTCTTCGGCAAGACCCCGACGGAGATCGGCCCGCTCGCGGTCGCCCTGCTCGTCGTGGGAATCGGCGCGAGTCTGGGTGGCCCCACGGGGTACGCGATTAACCCGGCGCGTGACCTCGGCCCCCGGATCGCCCACGCGATCCTGCCGATCCCGAACAAGGGCAGCAGCGATTGGGGATACTCCTGGGTCCCGATCGTCGGCCCGATCATCGGTGCAATCCTCGCCGGTCTGCTGGCCCGCGTGTTCTAAGCCGGCTGCCGCCCGCACGACCTGACATTCCCTACACAACGAAGTGAGGACTCATATGAACGACACCAAGTACGTCATGGCGATCGACCAGGGCACCACGAGCAGCCGGGCGATCATTTTCGACCACTCCGGCCAGATCGTCAGCACCGGGCAACTCGAGCACGAGCAGATCTTCCCCCGGGCCGGCTGGGTCGAGCATGACCCCAAAGAGATCTGGGCGAACGTCCGGCGCGCCGTGGCCCAGGCCCTCGGGGATTCCCCCGATCTGACGCACAACGACCTCGCGGCCGTCGGCATCACCAACCAGCGCGAGACGGCGGTGGTGTGGGACAAGACGACGGGGGAGCCAGTCTACAACGCGATCGTCTGGCAGGACACTCGCACGCAGAAGATCGTCGAGGAACTCGCGGGCGACAAGGGCCTCGACCGCTACAAGGACGTCTGTGGGCTGCCCCTGGCGACGTATTTCGCCGGGCCAAAGGTCAAGTGGATCCTCGATAATGTCGAGGGTGCCCGCGAGAAGGCCGACAAGGGCGACCTGCTCATGGGCACGACGGACTCATGGGTCCTGTGGAACATGACCGGAGGTGCCGAGGGTGGCATCCACGTCACCGACGTGACGAATGCGTCGCGGACCATGCTCATGGATCTGAAGTCGCTCACGTGGGACGAGAACATCTGCAAGGACATGGGCATCCCGATGTCGATGCTCCCCGAGATCCGCTCCTCCTCGGAGGAGTACGCGACCGGCCGCGAGAACGGCCTTCTCGCCGGTGTGCCGATCGCCGGCATCCTCGGTGACCAGCAGGCGGCGACCTTCGGGCAGGCCTGCTTCGAGAAGGGGATGGCGAAGAACACCTACGGCACCGGCTGCTTCATGCTGATGAACACCGGCACCGAGATCGTCCCCTCGGAGAACGGCCTGCTCACGACGGTCTGCTACAAGATCGGCGACCAGGACACGGTGTACGCCCTAGAGGGTTCGATCGCCGTCGCGGGCTCGCTCATCCAGTGGCTGCGCGACAACCTCGGCATCATCTCCTCGGCCCCCGAGGCCGAGGACCTCGCCAAGGGCGTCGACGACAACGGCGGCGCGTACTTCGTGCCGGCCTTCTCGGGTCTCTTCGCTCCGCACTGGCGCTCGGACGCCCGCGGGGCGCTCGTGGGGATGACGCGCTTCGTCAACAAGGGCCACATCGCCCGCGCCGCCCTGGAGTCGACGGCCTTCCAGACCCGCGAGGTCATCGACGCGATGAACGCCGACTCCGGCGTCGACCTCACCGAGCTCAAGGTCGACGGCGGGATGACGGCCAACGAGCTGCTCATGCAGTTCCAGGCCGATCAGCTCGGCGTGCCCGTGATCCGCCCGAAGGTGGCGGAGACGACGGCGCTCGGGGCGGCCTACGCGGCCGGCATCGCCGTCGGCTTCTGGAGCGGCGAGCAGGACGTCATCGACAACTGGGCCGAGGACAAGCGCTGGGAGCCCCAGATGGATGAGGACGAGCGCGAGCGGGAGTACCGCAACTGGAAGAAGGCCGTCACCAAGACCCTCGACTGGGTCGACGACGACGTGAACTGATGTGGGTCCCCTCCGGTGACGTGTGGCCGGCGGGGGTGAATGCGCGACTGCGCCGGCATCGTCGGTCCCCCGATCGACGATGCCGGCGTCGTGTGTGTGCTGGGCGTCTGTGGGATGCAGGGTGGGCTGCTGTGTGGATCACCGGGCCCCCGTGCGCCGGTGTCGCCGGGCCGCCCCCACGGCCCGACTGCTCAGCGCCCCCTGGTCACACGCCCTGCGATCACGTGTTGGCGATCGGCAGGACGCCGTTGACTGCACAGCCGCGCAGGACGCGCTTGCCGAGGGTGAGCGTCGCGCGCTGACCGGTGTTCTTGCCGGCGGTGTCGACGCACTTGCCGCCGCGGACGACGAGCGAGGCGTTGACGCCGCGCTTCGCGCTCGTGAACTCGACGCCCTTGGCGAAGGCGCTGCGGTTGACCGCGATCCGCTGGGTGCGCAGGCCGGGACCCTCCACGCGCAGGATGCCCTTGGAGACCGTGGCCCGCCACGGGGTGCGCGAGCCGCCGTAGGCGGTCAAGGCGGTGCCGGGTGCGTCCTTCGCGGCGACGGCCGTGGCTGCTGGTGCCGTCGCCGGTGCGGCCGTCGCGATGCCGCTGCCGCCGCCGGCCACGATGGCTCCGGCGACGAGTGCGGTGCCGAGAATGCTTCGGGTCTTCATGAGGACTGACTCCTTGTGATCGTTGGGCCCCCCAGGTGTCTTGCCCCGGCGCGGTGATCCCTACTCTGCGAGCCCTGGCTCTCACGGCCTTCTCGCCTCCCTCACAGGAGACTCACGGGTCTGTTAGTCGGTGAATGATGGCTGGCAGAGCGGGTTCTGGGCCGCAGGTGGCAGGGGTCTGTGGGCCGGCGTAGAGCCGCGCGATGACGGGCGGGCCCGGTCGATCCCCTCCCTCGCCCGCAACTGCGCCTATGGGGGCGGCGGCCGGTCGATCGTGATGAGTGGGAAGGCACTGAGCCGCGTCAGAGCCTCCGACCCTGAATGGGTCGCTTTAGGAATCTGATAGCGGTGGTCTGATATCAAGCAGGGGGGTGCGGTCGTGGAGCAAATCCTCATTCGAAGTCTCCCGACAGGGACGAAGGCAGCCCTGCGTGCGCGTGCCTTGCGCAACGGGCGGTCGATGGAGGCCGAGGCGCGCATCCTCATCACCGGCACTTTGGAGAGCGAGCCTCTGCCGCTCGTGGACCTCCTCGCCGCTGACGAAAGTGTTGACATCGAGTTCGACCCCGAGCGCTTGCGGCTGACGGCCCGCGTGCCCGCCCTGTGAGCGTCGTCCTCAACACAAATATCGTGTCGGCGTTGCGCCTGCGTGGCCGTCACCCGGTGGTCGAGGAGTGGGCAGCGTCGATGCCGGTGACCTCGCTCTTCGTCGCGGCGCCGACGGTGGCAGAAATCGAGCGCGGGGTGGTTGCCAAGGAGCGCTCCGACCCGCCTCAGGGTCGGGTCTTGCGGCGGTGGTTCGAAGAGCGCGTCCTGGTGGCGTTCGCAGACCGCGTGCTTCCCTTCGACCTGCCGGCGGCACGTGTGCTCGCGAGATATCGCGCGCCAGAGCATTCCCCGCTCGACGACGCGCTGATCGCGGCGATTGCGCAGTCCTGCGACAAGGCAGTCGCCACGCGCAACCTCAAGCACTTCGGGCCGCTTAGCCCCAATACCGTTTAGTTAGCAATGGGTGACGGTGATGGTGGTGTCGATGCCGGGTTGGGGCCAGTCGACGTGA
>CAKUSI010000179.1 GCA_934678955.1 uncultured Austwickia sp.
GCGTACGGTTGCCGCCCATGGGCGGGTGGTGGCGGCGGGGACCTGCGGGTTCGCGTACGGTTCCCGCCCACGGGCGGCACTTGGCGCGGATTTCCTGGGGGAATGCGTACGGTTGCCGCCCATGGGCGGCACCTGGCGCGGGTTTCCTGGGGGAATGCGTACGGTTGCCGCCCACGGGCGGGTGGTGGCGGCGGGGACCTGCGGGTTCGCGTACGGTTGCCGCCCATGGGCGGGACCTGGCGGGGGGGACCCGCGTCGCGACGGTTAACGCTGGTTCCTTAGCGGGCGACTCCCGAGAAGACGATCGCCACCTGCTCGCCCGGCGCCACCGACGGGCCGTCAGCGGTCGGCAGCAGCGCGGCCAGCGCGGCCGAACCGGTCGGGCTCACCGGTACGCCGGTGGTCTTCGCCAGCTCGTACGCGTCCTCGACCGCCTTCTCGGACACCACGATCGGGCGCCCTCCCGAGGCGCGCATCACCTCAACGTCGCCCTGCCAGTCGTATGTCTCGTCGTCCAGGATCCCGTCCGCCAGGGAATTCGGGTTGTCCCACGGCGTCATGAACTCGCCCCACCGGGCGCCCAGCTGGTCGGTGGCCAGGTCGCCGGCCCGCTGCCACGCACGCTGCAGGGGCGCGCCACCCTCGGTCTGGACCGTGTCGAGCGGGAAGCCAGGGCCAAGACCCCACCCCGCGCAGGCCGCGAACGCGCCGCCCCCGACCTGGATCAGCACGCGGGTGCCGTCGGGCAGCTGGCCAGCCATCTCCCACCCGATGGTCCGGCCGCCGTCGAGGCACAAGCCGTTCTCGGGCCCCTGCACGCTGAACGGGATCGCGCCGTCGGCCACGGCTTGGCGGAAGGCGAGGACCGAGGGGTCCCCGGCGGGGCCGTCCGGCGTCCGGGCGCACTTGTTGACGTGCGCGCCCAGGCCCTCCAGCGTGTCGATGACCACGCCGGCCGCAGTGTCCGGCACGAACACCTCGATCGGCCAGTTCGCGGCCTTGGCCAGCGTGGACGCGGCGATGGCGGCGTTGCCGCACGAGGCGATCGCGAGCGGCGCGCGCTGGTCGGGTGCGAGGCCGAGCTCCTCGGCGGCGCGCAGATGCAGCAGGATCGTGACGAGGTGGCGTGCCTTGTGGCTGCCGCCCACGTTGCCGGTCTCGTTCTTCACCCACACCTGGGCGCCCAGCGTCTCGCCGAGCAGTTCCTGCGGCGCGCACGGCGTGACGTGGAAGCCGTCGGCGACCTCGCGGGTGAGCGCCACGCACTGCTCCTCGCTCATCCCGCGGGAGCGGGCGAAGGCCCACCACGCGAGCGAAGGCCCATAGGCCTCGAACGGGTTCGGGTCGTCGATCACGTCCGGGACGGGACCGTCGGTGACCGGATGCAGCACGTGGTGGCTGTCCCCCGCGGGGGCCTCCGGGCACTTGAACGGGTAGAGCGTGTCGATCGGCACCTGGGCGCCGCAAGTTGCGCAACGGTAGCCGGTGACCGTGCCACGAGGGCTGGAACTCATGACGTCGACGACCTTCCAGGTGCGGGGTGCGGATGTGGGGGCCTGACGGGCACCCACACCGTACAACCGGCTTCCGACCTGCGTCCGGGCATCGGAGCAGGTCGACGGCCACCCCGCGCGAGGTGGCGCAAGGCGGCCGTCGAACGCCTGGTCGATCAGGCGATGGACCAGGCGCTCGGGTCAGAAGCCGACGTTCTGCGCGCCCTTCAGGCCGAGGATCTGGCGCGCCTCGGCCGGGGTCGCGATGTCGAGGCCGAGCTCGTCCAGGATCTTGATGACCTTGGTGACCTGCGCTGCCGACGACGGCGACAGCTCGCCGCGGTTCAGGTAGAGCGAGTCCTCCAGCCCGACCCGCACGTGCCCGCCGAGCAGGGCCGCCTGTGCCGCCACCTGCATCTGGGCGCGGCCCGCGCCGAGCGCCGACCACTGGTGTTCCCCGGCACCGAACAGCCGATCCGCGGTGCGCCGCATGTGCGAGACGTCCTCGGGGTGGTTGCCGGTGCCGCCCAGGATGCCGAACACCGCCTGCACGAACATCGGGCCGGGCGCCAGGTCGCGCTTCACGAAGTGCAGCAGGTTGTAGAGGTGTGCGTCGCAGTAGCACTCGTACTCGAACTTCGTCCCGTTCTTGGTGCCCTCGACCAGGATGTGCTCGATGTCCTTGAACGTGTTCTTGAAGACCAGGTCCTTGCTGCCCTGAAGGTAGGGCTCCTCCCAGTCGTGCTTGAACTCCGTGAACTTCGCCAGCATCGGGAACATCGCGAAGTTCATCGACCCCATGTTGAGGCTGGCCAGCTCGGGTGCGAACTCCAGCGCCGGGCGCATCCGCTCCTCGACCGTCATGGCCGGGCTGCCGCCGGTTGTGATGTTGACGACCGCGTCGGTGTTGGCCTTGATCTTGCCGAGGATCGGCTCGAACAGCGCCGGATCCTGGGAGGGCCGGCCGTTCTCCGGGTCGCGCGCGTGCAGGTGGATGATCGCTGCGCCGGCGTCGGCGGCCTGGATGCTGGCGGTGGCGATCTCGTCCGCGGTCACCGGCAGGTAGGGCGACATCGACGGCGTGTGGATCGACCCCGTGACGGCGCAGGAGATGATCACCTTGCGTGCGGGCATGCTGGTCCTCCTCGGACTGGGTGGCGTCGGGCCGGGTGGTCGGGCTAGCTGGCGTACGGGCTGGATGGCGTCGGCTCCCCCCAGCATGTCGCGCGCGGCGGCGCCGCGGCGGCAAAGGGACCTCCGGGACGTACGCGACCTGCGTCACCTTCTCGCGAGCGCCGGGTACGCGGGTCCCCGCGCGACGGACCCTCCCACCTGAGGACTGCCGTGGCTCTTGGGGACGACGACGGCCGGCGGGTGATTGTCGTCAGTGCGTCGTCAGTGCGTCGTCCGACCGTCGTCAGCCGGCGAGGCGGAGCGGACGGCGGGCGGTGACCGCGCGCTGTCGCCACGTCTCGGCGGCGCGCCGGCCGTGCTGGATCCACGGCGTCCCCTGCGCGCGGGCGCGCGCGGCGACCTGGCGCGGGAACACCCCGAGGTGGGAGGTGACGACGCGTTGCAGCCGGGCGTACTCGGGCGCGCTCGCCTCCAACCCGGCCGCCACCGCCCGGAAGGCGTCCTGCGCCTCCGGGGTGAAGGTCGCGCCCACGAACACGTGGATCGCCCCGGGGTAGATGCGCAACTCCACGTCGCCACCCGCGTCGTGGACGCGCTCGGCGAAGAGGCGCACGTCCGGCAGCAGGATGTCGCGGGTGCCCTGGAAGATCTGTAGGGGGGGCAGGCCGGCCAGGTCCCCGAACAGCGGGCTGACCTCGGGGATCGACGGATCATCGAGCCCGGCCCACCAGCGTCCGGCCAGCATCCCGCCCGGTCGCGCGAGGATCGGGTCGGTCGGCTCGATGTCGTCCACTTCGGCGCTGCCCTCGACCACGCTGGTGCATGGCGAGAACAGCACGAGGCGCCCCGGCCCGGGCGCCCCGGCGTCCCGGAGCCGCATCGCGGTCACGATCGCGATGCACCCTCCTGCCGAGTCGCCCGCGAGGACGATGCGCTCGGGCGGGACGGCCGCGGAGAGGTCGCGGACGACCTCCTCGACGAAGGCGAGTCCGTCCTTGTAGGTGTGCCGCGGCGCCAACGGATAGAGGGGAACGGTCACGGTGGCGCCGGTGTGCCGCACCAGCTGCAGCACGATGTCCCAATGCGGGCCGATGATCGTGTTCACGAATCCGCCGCCGTGCAGGTACACGATGTGCCACGGACTGGGCGGAGTCACGTGCGGCTCCACACGGAAGACCCGCCGGCCCCGAACCTCCCGCTCGGTGACGGACGCGACCATCCGCAGGGCGAGCGGGACCGGTGCCGGGTGAGCGTCGGGCCTGCCCTGGTAGAACTGCGAGAACTCTTCGGCGTCGTCCATCAGCTTGCGCTCGGTGCTGAGGATCCGGGCGACGAACTGCATCTGGCGGCTCGGCCAGCGCTGCGGCGGCGGCGCGGGATGCTCGAGCGGCGGCGGCGTCAGCGCGGACGGCAGTGCGGTCGGCGGGGAGACATCCCCGGAGGTTTGGGTGCCCGACGGGGTGGCCGCGGGCTCGGTGAACCAGAGCCCGTCCGCCCCGGCCTCGCGCACCGCGTCGGGTGCGGAGCGCTTGGCGAGGAGCAGCCGCCGGTCCGTCGGGACCAACAGTGAGAGTCGGTGGGCCACGGGCCGTTTGGGCCCGGCGAACCCATGGGTGAAGAGCGGCGAGGACGCGCGGTCACGGCTCAGGCTCGGGGGCGCGGGCCATCGACGTCGCGATCGGCCCGAAGGCCGCGACGTCTCCGATGGCGTCGGGCCCTGCATTTGGGCAGTACAGCATACGAATGCACGGATCTACCAGTGGGTAGAACCTGAGAATCCTCGGGGCGCCCGATGAGGCGCCCCGAGGTCGTCAGCGCGCGGTGAACGGTCGATCAGCAGTATGCGATGTCCGACCGGTCAGGAGCGGAGGGTCGTCAGTGGTGCGCGGCGTCGGAGTCCGCCTTCGTCGGGTGCACGGTGCCGTGCGCGTGCTCCGGAGGCGCATAGAGCGAGTAGACCTTCAGGGGCTCGTCGCCGATGTTGGTCACGTTGTGCCACGAACCGGCGGGCACCAGGATCACCCAGTCGTCGCCGACCTCCTTGTCGAAGCTGAGGTCGTCCTCGCTCGGGCCCATCTGGACCCGGGCGCGGCCGGCCTCGACCCGCAGGAACTGGTCGTGGTCCTCGTGGACCTCCAGGCCGATGTCGTGACCGGGTTCGATGCTCATGAGCGTCATCTGGAGGTACTTGCCGGTCCAGAGGGTCGTGCGGTAGTTCGTGTTGTCGAGCGTCTGCTGCTCGATGTCCGTCACGAACGGGTGGGGGCCCTGGTCAACGGGGGAAGTGCTCATCGGCGCTCCTTCGGTCTTGGTCGGTGTGGTGTGTCGATCGGCGACCGGCGGGGCCGCCTTCGATGCCGACCCTACCGGGCCTGCCTGACGCCGTCTCCTGCGAAGCGGTGGCCCGTCGTCTCCATACGGGCACGCGCGCCCCTGGGCGGCGGGATACCATACGGGGTATGCCGCAAGGCTTGCCGGAAGGGGCCGTCGTGCAGTTGGATTCGTCGGAGATGGAAGCCGTGCTGAAGCGTCTGAAGCGTGCGCAGGGCCAGCTGGGCGGGATCATCCGGATGATCGAGGACGGCCGCGAGTGCGAGGACATCGTCACCCAGATCGCGGCGGTGGCGAAGGCGATCGATCGGGCAGGGTTCGCGACGATCGCGATCGGCCTGCGCCAGTGCATGGAGGATCCCGAAGCGGGCGACATGGATACGGCCAAGATGGAGAAGCTGTTCCTCTCCCTGGCCTGAGGTCCGGCTCACTAGCGTGCAGGTCCGACTCCCCGGGCCGCAGGCCCGTCGCCGTCTGAGCGAATCCGCTCGGCCCGCCCTCAAGGTCGCCGAGGCTGCTCGTCGCGGCGTTCGGGCGGGACCCGCCAGCGCACCGCCACCATCCATACGGTCCAGGCGACGGTCACCGTCAACCAAACGCCCAACGCGAGAAGCTCCCACCCGGGCAGTCGTGCGGCCGGGTCGTGCGAGGCCTGCACGATCGAGACGACGACGGTGCACAGGTACAGCATCATCGCCCCGGCAAGCAGGCCCATGTCCGTGATGGCGCGACGGCGGGAGGCGGGCAGGTTCTCGGGGCGGATCCAATAGTCCTTGTGCGGGACGTTGAGCCCCGCGAGCGTCTTGCTCCGCGCGAACACGACCAGGATGGCCGCGAACAACGCGGCGACGAAGACACCGAGCGCGACCAGGACCGTGATCGCGCCGCCTCGGCTGGACCACCCGTCGGCGGGCTCCGCACCGACGCCGGACCAGTGGGTCGGGATCGGCCCTTCCGGCAGGACGATGACGGCCCAGGTGGTCAGCGCGGCATAGAGCACGCAGGACAGCACGAAGAACCACACCATGACCCGATGCACCTGCCCAGGCTATCCCCGCCCTTCCTCCTCCCTGGCGGGGATGTCAAGGGGCCTTGACATCGTCGAGGAATGTAAAGCACCCTTGACACGTGCGGAACCGGGTACGCGAACTGCGCTCGGCGGTCGGACTGAGTCAGGCCGAGCTCGGCCGGGAGCTCGGCGTCAGCCGTCAGACGGTCATCGCCATCGAGACGGGGCGGTACGACCCCTCGCTCAAGCTCGCATTCCGGATCGCGCGGCAATTCGACCTGACCATCGAGGAGGTGTTCGACGATGCAGAACTCGACTGACCGAACGCGGGACGACCGAACGCGGGACGACCGAACGCGCGATGATCGAACGCGGAGTGGCCAGACAGCTTCGGGGAAGCCGGAGCGGGGCTCGATCAGCGTCTTTGTGGTGTGCGTCGTGATCGGGCTCGCTTACCTCGGGATCGGGCTGGCCACGGGCCGGACCGGATTCGGGGCCGTCGGGCTGGGGATCATGCTGGCCTACGCGCTGGGACTCGCCCTGTTGCGGCGCCGCAGCGAGACCGCGGGGCTGCTCTCCGGGGACATCCGCGACGAGCGCCAGGCCCTGGTGCTGAGCAAGGCGGCCGCGTTCACCGGCAACGTCATGATCACCGTGGTCCTGGGCGCCTTCCTGTGGACGCTCGCGACGGGCTCCGAGTTGGCGAACGTCTTCGCGGGCCTGTCCGCGGTGGGGGGAGTCGCGTTCGCCGCAGGCGTGGCCGTGTCGGCGCGGAGAACCTGACCCGCAGGCCAGGTCTCACGCGGCAGGCCACCCGGAGTCCAACGCGCGGATCGTGGTCGGGTGCCGAGGGCCTGCGGTGGCGGGTGGAGGGCCGGTAGGGGCCTCGACCATCGCCGGACGCAACGACCCGGGCTCGCCACCTCGACCGGGGCGCGCCATCTCGACCGGGACTCGCTACCTCGACCGGGGCGCGCCATCTCGACCGGGACTCGCTACCTCGACCCGGGCGCGCCATCTCGACCCGGGCTCGCTACCTCGACCGGGACATCGGCATCTCGGTGCGGACCTGGCTACGGCAGCGTCCACACCGAACAGCCTCCGTCTGCGCCGGAGAAGCGCGTCCACACCGAACAGCCTCCGTCTGCGCCGGAGAAGCGCGTCCGCTCCGTACAGCCCGTGTCTGCGCCGGAGAAGCGCGTCCACTCCGTACAGCCTCTGTCTGCGCCGGAGAAGCGCGTCCACGCCGTACAGCCT
>CAKUSI010000180.1 GCA_934678955.1 uncultured Austwickia sp.
GGAACCGGCGCACGAGCTTGTCGACGCCGTTGTCGAGCGTCGCGCTGAAGAGCATGCGCTGCCCGCCCGCGGGCGTCGCGGTGAGGATGCGGGTGACGCCGGGCAGGAAGCCGAGGTCGGCCATGTGGTCGGCCTCGTCGAGGACGGTGACCTCGACGTCGTCGAGCTTGACGTGGCCCTGGCCCATGAGGTCCTCGAGGCGGCCCGGGCAGGCGACGACGATGTCGACGCCGGCGCGGAGCGCCGTGACCTGGCGCTGCTGCGAGACGCCGCCGTAGATCGTCGTCGTGCTCAGGCCGTACGCGGTCGCGAGCGGCGCGAGGACGGCGTCGATCTGGGTCGCGAGCTCGCGCGTCGGCGCGAGGACGAGCCCGAGCGGTCGGCCGGCGCGGGCACGGCCGGCGAGCCGGGTGCCGAGGCGGGCGACCATGGGGATGCTGAAGGCGAGGGTCTTGCCCGAGCCGGTGCGGCCCTTGCCGAGCACGTCGCGCCCGGCGAGCGTGTCGGGGAGCGTGTCGGCCTGGATGGGGAAGGCGCTCGTCTTGCCCTGCGTCTCGAGCACCTCGATGATCGGGTGCGGGACGCCGAGATCGGCGAAGGCGGGCGCCTGGGTCGTGCTGGTGGTCATGCGTGATCCTTCTGCTGCCGTGACGCACGTCGGCGTCCGGGCAGGCGGGTTCTGGGGGCGAAGGTGCCGTGCGGCACATCCGTTCGCCGGAGAAGATGTCGACCGCGGATTCTGGATGAATGCGGTGAGGGAGCGTTCTGCGACGCAAGCAGCGCGAGACGTGCGCTGCGAGATGCCGTCAGCCTAGCATTCCTCCCGATCGTCAGGCTGGAAGCGGCGCGACAGGCTGCCGGAGGATCGTCCGCAGCCGCTCCGGCGCGGTGCGACGGGCGTCGCTCAGATCGATCTCGTGGTGGTGCCCGGTCGGGCGCAGGCCATGCGCCGGGAGGAATGCGTCGTGCAGCTCCGCGAGCACGGGCCCCTCCTCGTCGTAGGGCCCGATATGCAGGGTCTGCACGCAGCGGCCCTCGGCGAGGGACTCGAGCCGGAGCGCGTCGAGCCGAGGCGACGGCGACGCCTTGCCCGCCGCATGCGCGACCGCCGCCGCGACGTGGTGCTCTTCGAGCCACTCGGGCACGAGGAGCAGCATCGTCCAGGACTACGCGGCCTTGTCCCGCGCCGTCGTGAACGCGGCCATGTCCTCCGCCCACCACAGGCCCTCGAGCGGCGGGACGACGTAGCCGCGGCCGAGCTCGCGGCGGCTCGCGAACTTCAGCGCGTCGGCGACGGGGTAGAGCGCGGCGAGCGCGTCGGCGTATGCCGCCGAGGTGTTCGGGTCGCCGTGGCCGTCGACCATGAGGTACTGCTGCTGCGGCACGTCGAGCATCCGGAACTCGCTGCGACGGGCGCGGTAGGCGTCGAACGTCCGCTTGACGTCGAGCGGCGCGGTGCGGTCGTTCAGAACGCCTGCTCGATCCAGGCGTCGCCCGACACCCGCTCGCCGAGGATCGTGCCGACCGCCTCCGCCGTGCCCTCGTACACCGAGGCGCCGGGGAGCACGAACTCCTGGTCGGCGACCCGGACCGAGACGGTGAGCTCGGCGTCGAACGACGGGATCTCGACCCGGAACTGTTGCGCGTAGCCGCGACCGGTCACGGGGCTCACCCAGAGCTCGCCGACGGGGGTGATGCGGCTCGCGACGAAGTAGAGCTCGCCCTCGTCGTCCTGGATCGTCGCGTACGCGTCGACCGTCACGCCGATCTCGGGCTTGAAGCCCTCGCCGATGATCCCCGCGTTCGAGATCGAGTAGCCGTTGTCGAGCTGCATGTCCTGCAGGAGCCAGCGCACCCGACCCGAGTCGGTCCCATCGCCGAAGTTGCCGTACTCGTGGTCCATCCACGTCGTGCCGGTGACCTGGAACGCCTCGCCGTCGATCGTGATCGTGCCGCTCGCGGCGAGGCGGGTGAACGAGAAGTAGTAGTTGTCGTGCTCGAGGCTCTGCACCGTCGCGCTCGGCTCGATGCCGGTGCCGAAGACGAAGAACGGCCGGCCCTCCTGCGAGAAGGTGAGATCGAACTCGACCTCGGTGAGCGTCGGCTGGTCGACGAGGAGCGATTGGACGCGGATGTCCCGCGTCGGATCGGCCTGCGGGGCCGACATCGAGACGAAGCTGCGGATCGCGACGGCCTCGGCGCCCGAACCGCCGCCGCCCGTCAGCGTCACCGTCGGCGTCCCCGAGTAGCCGCTGCCCGGGTGGAGGAGGACGATCTGCCCGACGCCGCCGGCATCGTCGAGCACCGCGAGCGCCGAGGCACCGGAGCCGTCGCCCTCGATGTGCACCTCGGGCGCGGCGGTGTAGCCGGAGCCGGCGGCCTGGACGCTGAAGCCCCCGACGACCCAGCTCGGGTCGCCGAGCCGCGCGTACCAGTCCTTCGACGGATCGCCCTCGGCCCACGTCGCGACGTCGAAGTTGCCGATCGGCTGCGGCACGTAGACCTGCGTGCGCTCGTAGTGGCGCTCGGTGTCGACGTCGGTGAGCGAGACCTGCGTCATCGCGAAGCTCTGGCCGACGAACGAGGCCGCGTTGATCTCGAAGCCGAAGACCCGGTCGCCCGCGCGGAGCGTGCCGATGTGCCACCACCACTCGGTCGGCGCGCCCTCGTGCCGGTACATGTCCTTCGGCAGGCTGAGGACGACATTCTCGTGCGGCACCGGGTCCGGCTTCGTCGTGCCGGTCCACAGCGGGTTGTCCGGGACCGGGACGTCGGGGGCGGGCACCCCGCCCGTCCCGCAGGCGACGAGGGCCGCGGAGAGCGCGGCGATCGCGCCGAGGCCGAGGAGACGGACGAGTCGCGAGGTTCGCTGCATAGCGCTGAGCCTAGTGGTGCGCGGATCCGGGTGGTGCGTCCGATCGGTCGCGGTCTCCCGAACGCCGTCGATTGAGAACTGCCGCTCCTGCTTCAGAAGTCCCAGTACTCGTCGCGGGCCGCGGAATCACGCGGATCTTCGGGATTTGCAGCGGGGCCGTGCCCTCTGCGTGCCACTCTGAAACAGGCTGTGTCTCTGCCGCTTTTCGCAGCTTGTGGCACGTTTCTAGGGTAGCCACGCGTGACGCGGGCGGCAACGACTGCCCGACGCACCCTCACGTCGATAGGAATTTGTGGATCGATTCAGAAGAAGAGCTGCGGGCCGAACCGCGCGAGGGCGCACGGTGTTATGCAACGTCGACGGTGGCCATCATGCCAGCGTCTTCGTGATCAAGGATGTGGCAGTGGTAGACGCTGCGCCCCGGGTGACGCGCGAAGTCGACGAGCACCCGCACCCGGCCCTGCGCAGGAACATTGACGACGTCACGCCAAATAGGTTCACTGACCGGTTGCCCACCGGTTTCGACCACCTGCATCGGCCAGATGTGGAGATGGAAGGGGTGATCCATAGGTGTGGGGTTCGTGATGAGCCACTCCTCCACGGTCCCAGCAGCAACGTGTTGGTCAACGCGGTCCATGTCGAATGCGCGACCGTCGAACCCGAGATCCATCATGTTTCCGCCACCGCCCATCATCGATCCCATTCCCATCGTGAAGGCGATCTCGCGCCGCCGCGCGACGGGCTGCTCGCGCAGATCCGGAATGGACGGTCGTTCTGGCGCCGTGCCCGGCGTAGCAACTTCTTGCCCGGCGACAGTGAGCGTGGCAATAGGCTCGGGCCCAGAGAGGTTCTGGCCTCCCATCATTCCCATCCCGCCACGGTCATACCCCAGCGTCTGAAACTCACCATTCCCGGCGCTCATGTTCACGAGAAGATCGGCGCGGTTCCCTGGTGACAGGAGCACGTCCCGTACTTCCCGCGGAGCTTGCTCGTGGCCGCCATCGATCCCAAGCAGCTCCAGACGTTGCCCAGGCAGGGCCAAACGAAGGTAACGAGAAGTGCACGCATTGATCACGCGCCAGCGTTCCTGTTCGCCGGGACGCGCCGACATGCTCGGGCGGTGCTGACCATTGACCAGCAGCAGATCCCCTTCACGGCCCATCATTACGTCCATACCCGAGGCGGCCGCGATCTGTCCGCCAGCGGTCAGCGAAATGTCGGAGATGACGAGCACCCGCTCGCGGCTGACCGGGGCTTGCTCATCCTCGACGATCAGCGCACCGTACAAGCCGCCGAAGATCTGGTCGGCGACTGAGCCGTGCCGGTGAGGGTGATACCAAAACACGCCAGACGGATGATCCTCTGGCAACGTGAATCGGTAGTCGAAACTCTGCCCCGGGTCTATCGAGAGGAAGGGGTTGTCACTGTTTCCTGCGGGAGACACCTGTAGCCCGTGCGTATGCAGGTTGGTCGGGGTCTCCAGCTCGTTCCGTAGCTGCACCTCGATGGTGTCCCCCGGGCGCACCCGCCAGGTTCGCCCGGGCACCGTGCCCCCGTAGGTCAGCACCTGTGCCTGACGTCCGGCGATGGTCACTTCGCGACGAGCGGCAACGAGGTCCACCTGCAGCAAACCACCGCTGCTGCGTAACACCTCCGGCTCGATCAGCAGTGCTCCATCGGCCACGGGTCTGCCCCAAGGGAGACCTGTTTGAGAGAGACCGATCCCACCAATGACGACACCGAGCCCTCCGAGAGCCCCGAGTTGGAGCGCCTGTCGGCGGGTGATGGGTTTCATGCGTCGGGTGCGCGGTCGAGCCGTTGACGTCGCTCGTCGTACTCAGTGGTGTCGATCTCGCCACGGGCATAGCGTTCATCGAGCACCTCGCGCGCCCGGTTGCTCTCGGCACTGTTTTGCGATGTCTGTCGAGGATCGCGTGCAGCGAAGACCCGGACGAGAAGCACGATCAGGAGGACAATTCCCACCACCAGCAAGATGAGGAAGACCCAGCTCCAGCCCATACCCCACCAGCCCATGTGATCCCAGTTCGGTCCCATTTCCCTCACCTCCGAGGTGCTGACTCCAATAACTGCGGCGGCAACTGCTGGCGTGGTCTCGGCAAATCAGCCGCTGTTCCAGCAATCGTCGAGTCGAGTCTTTGACTCGATTTTAGTTGAGACCCGATTCTCCGACCATGTGTAATTGCTGCGGGAGGATCAAGCGCCGCGACACTGATGATGCGTCAGCATCTGTTCGAGTTCTCGTATCGACGCGGCGTCGGCCCAGGTCGAACGGATTGCCAGTTGGTACCCCTGGGAGGTATCGCCTCGACATGATTGAATAGCATGTGAGAGTCAAGTTGCGACGTACCGGTCCGGGTGGTGTTGGAGTGTTAGTTCAAGGCGCCCTCCCCTCGGCCCTGTTCGGCCTGAAGCCTCGACGGTTCATCGTCGCCATGTTCGCGATCGGCGCGCTGCTGCTGTGTGCCTTCCTCATGCACGCCTTCGGGCACGATCAGAACCACGAGAGCGCACCGACCGCGGCATCCACGGTGCACGTCGAGGCTGCCGCGGGGAACCATTCAGCACCGGTCGCCGCTGGGCACGGCTCCCCGGCCTCACTACCCCAGTCTGGCGGAGTCGCAGATCCTGGTGACGTATGCGGCGCGGGCTGTGGTGGACATGACGCGATGGCGATCGCGTGCATGCTCGCATTTCTAACGACGTTGGTGCTCTTCGCCTTCTACCTCATCCGTCTGCTCGCAACGAATGACCGGCTTCATGAGCGCGCGATGGACACCATCGTGAGCGCTCGGGCTGGACCTCGCCCGATGACGCCGTCGCCACAGGAACTCTCCATCAGTCGGACTTGATCGGTCCTTCGAGGCTGTGCCACATGTGCACCGCTTCGATTCGCCGACCCTAAAATTCTCCGACACATTGGAACGACTCTTGAAACTCCGAACATTCTTCGTTATCCCTGCAATCCTCACGGCTGGCTTAGTCTTGGCCGGATGCACGACTGGTTCCGGCGAGCCCGCGCCCCCGCAATCGTCCACCTCGTCATCCGTGACTGAGGACTTCAACTCCGCTGACGTGATGTTCGCGCAGATGATGGTGCCTCACCACGTACAGGCCGTAGAGATGTCCGACGTGATCCTCGCGAAGGAGGGGATCGATCCTCGGGTCATCACCCTCGCCGAAGAGATCAAGGCGGCGCAACAGCCTGAAATCGACGCGCTCAATGGCATGCTCGAATCGTGGGGGATGCCACAGGCCCCGACGGACGGCATGGATATGGGGCATGGCAGCCACATGGACGGCATGATGACCGAGGAAGACATGGCCGCACTCGACGCCGCGACAGGTACGGAAGCAAGCCGCCTGTTCCTTGAGCAGATGATCGTTCACCACGAGGGGGCAGTGGAAATGGCGCAACTTCAGGTTGATTCCGGGGTGAACCCCGATGCGGTGGTCATGGCACAGGCCATCATCGATGCTCAGAATGTCGAGATCGAGACCATGCGCGAGATCCTCCAGAGCCTGTAGCTCCCTGCTCGGTACGGGCGACGCTGCTTCCAGCTACGCACGCACCGAAGCCCACCCGGCTTTGCCTTTTGCTGTGCTCCTTGTGGTCAACCCGCGAGGAGCACAGCCGGACCGCCTTTGAAGGACTTGATATGAAACGACCAACCATCCTCGCTACAGCTGCCGCACTCCTTGCCCTCGTGCTGGTCGGCTGTTCCGCCCCTGACACGAACCCTGACCCGGCTGGCGCCGATCTGCTCGCCGAGCACGGCCTCACTGACATGTCAGCGCCAGAAATCATCGACACCCTCGACAGAATGTCCGTGAGCGATCGCCCCGCAGACTTGATCGCATCCGTGCAACCTGAAGCACTCGTTCTCACCGACAATGTTCGAGAAGTGACCATGGAGATGCCGGACGACGTCACCTACTTGTCAATCGCTCCATTCGTTGCGCAGACGCATGAGTGCTTCTTCCACAGCCTCACGACCTGCCGGGGCGAGCTGTCGGGACAGAACATCGAAATACGCATCGTTGACGACACAACCGGCGAAGTGATCGTCGCAGAGTCGACGACGACATTCGATAACGGATTCGCTGGATTCTGGGTTCCTCGTAATCTGCAGGGAACGATCGAAGTGACATACGACGGCCGATCCGGCACCACGCCGTTCTCTACCACAGGCGATGCGGCAACCTGCATCACAACGCTCCAGCTCACATGAAACGACGTGCCGCCGCCTTATCGGCCACACCTCTCTCGCATCCATCGGGCCGACGTCTGAATCGCGACGTAGCCAGCCATAGACGGGAACTGCAATGA
>CAKUSI010000181.1 GCA_934678955.1 uncultured Austwickia sp.
TCGTCACCGGCGCCCGCTGCGGCCGCCCCCCGGCCGGCGTGATCGTGACCTCGTGCCAGCCCGGCTCCAAGCCGGGATCCACCACGGTCAGGTCGACGTAGCCGCTGCGGTCGGTTCGAGTCCGGTAGGAGCGGCCGGCCACCTCGACGCTGACCTCGTGGTCGACGGCCTGCGCGGTGACGAAGGCCCGCCACCCCCGCGCCTCCGCTACCGGCCCGAGCTGGGTCTCCTCGTGCTCGTCGGCACGGGTCTCCGCCTGGTCGAGGCGATGCCTCGACA
This sequence comes from uncultured Austwickia sp., assembly GCA_934678955.1. The sequence continues at coordinate 280 of CAKUSI010000181.1, forward strand.
GCACGACCCGGCCGAGGACACGTACGAACGAGGAGGACCCGTAGCCGGTGTGCGCGATCACCCTCGGCGTCCAGGAGGCCATCCGGAGGGCCTTGTGCAGTTGTCCGTGCCAGGCGTCTTCCAGCACCGCAGCGATGTGGGGACGAGCCATGACGCAAACGTACCAACGGGGGGCGCCGCGACGGCACCAGCCGATCCACACCCCCGCATGGGGGATGACGTGTTGCTCAGACGGTGACGGCGCCTGCCGATGGGCCATGCGACGAAATCTGTCGCCACTGCCATCGCAGCGAGGAGCACACAGGTGGGACACGGTCGGACGCCCGAGGGCGCATACCCCGCGCGGGAGCGCCGCCGTGTGGACCACTGACCGCGACGGCCAGCCGCGCCTGTCGCGCATGCCCACCCGCAACCCGCGCCCGCACCACTGCGACCTGCACCATGACCGCGGCCGTCACGCCACCGACGGGATCGCGCGCTCCGCTCGCCCCGCCGACCCGCGCGCGTGCCGCCCGCGCCGTGCCGCGCTGTCGCGCAACCACGCCCAGCCCGGCCGCCCGGTGGGGATCGGGTGCCGGCACACCGCAGGCCTGGAGGATGTATGGTCCGCGCGCCACGCGGGTAAGGTCCCGACCGGAAACGACAATCCGGACGATGGGACCGCGATGGACCGCGCCAGCGAACAGATCGGGGCAAGCACCGAGAAGGCCGAGACCGCGCCACACCCGGACGACCCGCGCAAGCCCGACGAGGTCTCCGAGATCACGAAGCCGTCCTGGAAATACACGGCCAAGTGCGCGGTGCGCGAGTTCAACCGCGATCAGTGCACCGACCTCGCGGCAGCGCTCACCTACTACTCGGTCCTCGCGCTCTTCCCCGGCCTGCTCGCCCTCGTGTCGCTGCTCGGCGTCTTCGGCCAGGGCCAGGACACGGTCAACGGAATGCTGGAGCTGGGTGCGGGCGTCCTGCCCGCCGAGGTGCTGGATCAGATCCGCCCCGTCATCGACCAGATGGTCAACACGCCCGCAGCCGGGTTCGCGCTGGTCGCCGGACTCGCGGGCGCGCTCTGGTCGGCCTCCGGTTACGTGAACGCCTTCGGGCGCGCCATGAACCGCGTGTACGACATCGACGAGGGACGCCCGATCTGGAAACTGCGCCCCGTGTTCCTGGTGCTGACACTCGCGATCCTGCTGCTGATCTCGCTCGTGATGATCGCCCTGGTGGTCTCCGGACCGGTAGCCCGCTGGGTCGGCGACCTCGTCGGGCTCGGCGATGGCGCGGTGGCCGTCTGGGACGTCGCCAAGCTGCCCGTCGTGCTGCTCATCGTGGGCGCCATCATCGCCATGCTCTATCACTTCACCCCCAACGTGCGACAGCCGAAGTTCCGCTGGCTCAGCGTCGGGGCCGCCGTCGCGATCCTGGCCTGGGTGATCGCGTCGATCGGCTTCGGGTTCTACGTGGGCAACTTCGGGTCGTACAACAAGACGTACGGAGCACTCGCCGGCGTCATCGTCTTCCTGCTGTGGCTGTGGATCACGAACCTCGCCCTGCTGCTGGGTGCTGAGGTCGACGCGGAGCTGGAACGCGCTCGCCAGCTGCAGGCCGGGATCGAGGCCGAAGAGACGCTTCAGCTGCCGCCCCGCGACGACCGCGGCAGCAAGAAGAAGGCCGCCCAGCTCGAGGAGAGCATCGAGGAGGGTCGCCGCATCCGGCTGGAGTCCCAGTCCGCGGAGGGCGCGGGAGATTCCGACGACCACGACGCACCGGCCGCTGCGCAGGCGCCTGACGCTGCCGCGGACGCGGGCCGATCCGAGACCGACCGGGCGGCGGATCGGCACGCCTGACGCACCCGACGACGCAACGACGGCCCGAGGTCTCGACCTCGGGCCGTTGCCATGCCCCCTCCATGCCTCGGACCGTCCTCGCGCTCCCCCACCCATCCTTCGGGTCGTGGTCTCACCCACCTCCAGATGCACCACCAGGCGGCGCCCCGCCCCTCGCTTCCCGCACCCCGTCCACATTATGGACAAGGCTCGGCGAGCCAATCCCCGTCCGCAGAGCCACCCTCCGCTCACATAGGCCCTGACCTGCACTCTCGGACGATGGCGACTCTGGCCAGTGGAACGTCCGTCCAGTACGCTCGCATAGGACGCCTGAACGAGCTACGGCTGGGGAGCCGCACTCGACAGGGTCCGCGCGCAGCCGGAGGGGGAAACCGGAAGCGCGTCTCGGGGGATGCTCCGCGGCATGGGGATGCCTGCGGTGGGGGGAAGGACTCTTCGACGATGTCGATCCACGCTGTCCTGCTGGCCGTTTCTGGATGCGCGCTGTTCAGCGCCCTCGCCGGCGGGCCTCTTGCGGCCCGTACGCCGCAACTGCGGCAGATGCGTCGTATGGCGCTGCTGATCAGCAGCGCCCTCACGGTGGGCAACGCCGCCTGCCTGCTGCCCGACGTGCCGACCTGGTACTCCGCCACGCTGGTCACCCTGACGACGGTCGGTCTGTTCTGGGTGGTGGCGGCCACCTTCAAGGCCCAGCGGGACGCCGCCGTTCAGGCCCGTCAGGAACGCGTGGCCCAGCAACTCCGGGGCGGGTCAGGGGCGACGCGCGCGGCGCAGCCCTCGGCGTCTCCCGGCGCTGCTCGGCGAACGGCCTGTGGCCAGCCCCGACGGGAGACTCCGCGCGGCGAGCTGCACGCGCTGCCGACGCCGACCAACCCCGACGGCCCGGCCCGTCCGGCCCTGGGCCGCAACCGTCCAGGGCGGCCCCACCTTTCGGTGGTGACGGCCACCCCAGTCCCGGAATCTCGCGCCACGACATCCTCCCTCGGAACAACCCGGCCCACCCCCTCGGCCGCTGCCCGCGCGCTGCCTCGCCCCTCGGCCGCCGCGGTCGTCACGGACTTGCCGACGCTGCCCGCCGCGCAGCGCCACCAGCTCACCGACGTCGTGCCGCCGATGCTTCGGGCTGCGCCGACCCCGCCCTCGCGCAGCGGACTCGCTGCCGTCGCACGCTCGGCCGAGCCCTCCCTCGTCACCCGCGCGGACCTGAACGCCACTACGCCGCGGGGCACGCACCCGCAGGCGCTCTACGTGGCCCGGGACATCACGACGTACTCCGAGCCGGCCCGGTCCCGCCGGGACCGCTTCGCGCGGGTTCAGGCCCGCGCCACCCTCGCCGCCGCCTGGCGCGCCCGTGTGGCCGACGCCTATGACGACGAGCCGTCGCCGCCCACCCGGCTGCGCGACACCCGGGCCTGACCGGCCCCGACGGGCCGCAAGGCCCCACCACGGACCCCGGCCGACCCAGCCGGGTCGGCGGCACCTGCCAGGGACGGCGCGCCGCCGAAGCAACACCCCTCTGCGCCAGGGGGGCGTCGGAAACGGTGGACGGCGAGCGCAACGACGCGCTCGGCGGCCCACTGGACGCCTCCCTGGTGGGGAGGGAAGCAGCGGGGTCAGGGCGTCGAGGTGCTTCGGGCCGCCGCCTCCTCGCCGTCCCGACCGGCGCGGACGACCGCCAGGGTGCGGTCGAACTCCTCGTCGATCTCAGGGCGCGGCCGGTAGGTCAGCATGCTCACCACGATGGCCACGAGCAGGTTGCCCACGAAGCCCGGCACGATCTCGTACAGCGCGAAGATGCCCTCCTTGCCGAACACGTGATTGCCCCACAGGCCGACGATGACCGCGCCGGTCACCATCCCGGCGAGTGCGCCCGCAGCCGTGAGCTTGCGCCAGTAGAGGGAGAGCACCACGATCGGCCCGAACGAGGCCCCGAAGCCGGCCCACGCGAACGCGACGAGCCGCAGGATCGTGTCGCTCTGGGTCCACGCCATGGAGATGGCCACCAGGGAGACCGCGAGGACGGCCAGTCGACCCAGGAAGACGTAGTGCTTGTCACTGTGGCTCTGCCGACCCAGGGCCTTGTAGACGTCCTCCACCAGCGCCGACGAGGTCACGATCAGCTGGCTGGCGACGGTGGACATGATCGCGGCGAGGACCGCCGCGAGCATGAAGCCGGCGACGAGCGGGTGGAAGAAGATCTGGCCCAGCCGGATGTAGATGGTCTCGGTCTCGGTGCCCTGCAGGTGCGTCCAGCCCTGCTCCTGGAAGTACGCGACGCCGACGATGCCGGTGAACACCGCCCCCGAGATGGACAGGATCATCCAGCCGATCCCGATCCGGCGGCCGGCCGTGGCGTCGGCGGTCGAGCGGAGCGCCATGAACCGGGTGATGATGTGCGGCTGCCCCACATACCCCAGGCCCCAGGCGACCGCCGAGATCAGCCCGATCGCCGCCGCGCCCGTCATCTCGGGCGGCAGCATGACCAGCCGGTTCAGGCCCTCCTGGGCGTCCGCCGCGTTCACCGCGTCGGCGAAGCCGCCGAACCCGCCGACCGCGACCAGGCCGAAGAGCGGCACCAGGATGAGGGCGGTCATCATCAGCAGGCCCTGCACGAAATCGGTGTAGCTCACCGCGAGGAAGCCGCCCACCAGCGTGTACGTGACTTCGACGGCCGCCACCAGCAGCATTCCGGAGCGATAATCCCAGCCGAAGGAGCTCTGGAAGAACACGCCGCCCGCGACCATCCCGGAGCTCACGTAGAACGTGAAGAAGACCAGGATGATGACGCCCGACGCGATGCGCAGCGCCCGGGAAGTGTCGCGCAGCCGGTTGTCGAAGAAGCTCGGCACGGTGATCGAGTTGTTCGCGACCTGCGTGTAAGCCCGCAGCCGGGGGGCCACGAACTTCCAGTTCAACCAGGCCCCGACCGTGAGGCCGATGGCGATCCACGCCTCGATCAGCCCGCTCGCATAGATGGCACCGGGGAGCCCCATCAGCAGCCAGCCCGACATGTCGGCCGCGCCCGCCGACAGCGCGGCCACGGACGGCGACAGGTCGCGACCGCCCAGCATGTAGTCGCCCAGGTTGTGCGTCCGGCGGTAGCTGTACCAGCCGATGACGAGCATCGCGACCAGGTAGACGGTCATCGCGAGGCCCTGCCAGAACGTGTCGCTCACGATGGTTCCCCCTGCTGGTCGCCGCTGGACGCCCGGCGCGTCCGATGCGGGGAGGGTAACCGACCTTGCGACACCGAGCAGCCCAAGTGAGAGGGTGACGGCGACGTCACATACCGTACGGGCTCTCGGTGGGCTTCCAGATCGCGCGAGTCCTCGGTGAGGTTCCAGGGCGTACGGATCCAGGGTGGGGTGCTAGGCGGAGGCGGCAGAGATCGCCCGGTCGAGACCGGCGGTCAGGTCCCCCACCAGGTCTCGCGGATCCTCGATGCCGACGGAGAGGCGAATGAGGCCGTCGGTGATGCCCGCGAGTTCCTGAGCCTCCGGGGTCATGGACGAGTGGGTCATGGACACGGGGTGGTCGACCAGGGATTCCACTCCGCCCAGCGATTCCGCGAGGCTGAAGCAGCGCAGCCCGGCCAGGAAGGCGCGCACCGCGGTCTCGTCCGCCAACTCGAAGCTCACGATGGCCCCGAATCCGTGCTGTTGGCGCGCAGCGATGTCGTGACCCGGGTGGTCCGGCAGCCCGGGGTAGTAGACCGTCCGCACCGCGGGGTGGCCGAGCAGGGCCTCGGCGACCGCCCGGGCGTTCTGCTCGTGAGCGGCCATCCGGGCATGCAGGGTCCGCAGGCCGCGCGTGGTCAGGTAGGAATCGAACGGGCTGCCGGTGAGGCCCAGCACGTTGGCCCACCAGGCGTAGTTCTCGGCGGCCTCGGCGTCCTTGGCCACGATGGCGCCACCGACCACGTCGCTGTGCCCGTTGAGGTATTTGGTCGTCGAGTGCAGCACCACGTCCGCGCCCAGCTCCAGCGGGCGCTGCAGCAGCGGCGAGCAGAAGGTGTTGTCCACGACCACCGTCGCGCCGACCGCCTTGGCCGCGGCCGACACCTCGGTGAGGTCCGTGATCCGCAGCAACGGGTTGCTCGGGGTCTCCAGCCACACCACAGTCGGCGCGGGATCGGCAGCGAACGAAAGCGCGACCGCATCCGGCGAGGTGAAGTCGACGTACGACACCGTGAAATGGCCTTGGGCCTCCAGGGAGTCGAAGAGCCGCCACGACCCGCCGTAACAGTCGTGCGGCACGCAGATCCGATCGCCGATCTTCAGCAGCGCGGACACGAGGCAGGTGATGGCCGCCATACCGGTCGCGGTGACCACCCCGCCGGCGCCGCCCTCGAGCTCGGCGAGGGCTGCGGTCAGCACGTCGCGGGTGGGGTTGCCGCTGCGCGTGTAGTCGTGAGCGCGCGGCTCGCCGAACCCCGAGAACGTGAAGTTGCTCGAGAGGTAGATCGGGGGGACGACGGCCCCGAACGCGGAGTCGCCCTCCAGGCCGGCCCGCACGGTCCGGGTGATCGGCCCGGGTCCCGATTCGCTCATCGATCGATCCTGCCTTCCTCGTCGGCGCGGCCCGCGTCAAGCGGCCGCCCCCGGGGCGGAGCCCCATACCTCGTCGTCCGTCCCATCCATAGCACGAGCTAATGGATGCCATGCCGAAAGGTACGGAATCCGGCGCGCCCCGCGAGCGCTCGTCCACCACTCAGACGGGGCGCAGATCCGCTCACACTCGGGCGGGTTCGCGCGAAGCGACCCGGGAGCCCTCCTCGGCACTGGGGTCAGCGACCGGGAGATCGCCCTTCGGTCCGTCATACACGTCCCGATCGAGGATCCCTTCCCGTGCCGCGACCACGACCGGGACGAGCGCCTGGCCGGCCACGTTGGTGGCGGTGCGCATCATGTCGAGGATGGGGTCGATGGCGAGCAGCAGTCCGGCGCCGGCCAGCGGCAGGCCGAGGGTGCTGAGCGTCAGGGTGAGCATGACGATGGCGCCGGTGAGGCCGGCGGTCGCGGCCGAACCGATCACCGACACGAGGACGATCAGCAGGTAGTGCTGGACCCCCAGGT
>CAKUSI010000182.1 GCA_934678955.1 uncultured Austwickia sp.
ATCAAGGGGTCGCGCCGCAGCAACCCGGCGACGTACACCGGGCTGCTCGAGCCGATCCGCAAGGCGTTCGCCAAGGCCAACGGGGTGAAGCCGGCGCTCTTCTCGGCGAACTCCGAGGGCGCGTGCCCGAACTGCAAGGGCGCGGGCGTCATCTACACCGAGCTCGGCTTCATGGACACCGTCTCGACGCCGTGCGAGGTGTGCGACGCCAAGGGCTTCCAGCCCGAGGTCCTCGACTACCTGCTCGGCGGCCAGGACATCTCGCAGGTGATGCGCATGTCGGTCGCGCAGGCGTGCAAGTTCTTCGGCGCGGGCGAGGCGCGCATCCCGGCCGCGCACAAGATCCTCGAGCGCCTCTCCGACGTCGGCCTCGGCTACCTCACCATCGGCCAGCCGCTCACCACCCTCTCGGGCGGGGAGCGTCAGCGCCTCAAACTCGCCGCGCAGATGGGGGAGAAGGGCTCGATCTACGTGCTCGACGAACCGACGACCGGCCTCCACCTGGCCGACGTCGAGAACCTCCTCGGCCTGCTCGACCGCCTCGTGGACTCCGGCAAGTCGGTCATCGTCATCGAGCACCACCAGGCGGTCATGGCGCACGCCGACTGGATCATCGACCTCGGTCCGGGCGCGGGTCACGACGGCGGTCGCGTCGTCTTCGAGGGCACGCCCGCGGATCTCGTCGCAGCTCGCTCCACCCTGACCGGTCAGCACCTGGCCGACTACGTGGGCGGCTGATCAGGGGGCGCCGGCTTCCCGCGTCGATCGGCTCGCTCGCCGGGCGAGCAGACCCGAGACGAGCAACGCGGCGGATCCGGCGTTCTCGAGCGTCTCCTCGACGAAGACGTAGACGAAGTATCCGTCGACGGGTCGATGCCCCGGTCCGAACTGGAGCACCTCGAGCAGTTGGGCCCCGACCCAGCACAGCCCACCGGCAAGGAAGACCCCGGCGGTGAGCGACTGTCCGTCACGCCAGAGGCGCACGAGCAGCAGCACGGCGAGCATGCCCGCGACGAGGACGAGCGGCGAGTAGAGCAGCAGCCAGCTCGTGCTCGTCAGCTCGGCGAGCCGCTCGTGCACCATCACCGTCTCGTCGACGGCCATGAAGCCGAAGAAGAGCGCGACCCCGCGGGCCGGGATCCGCAGCCGGGAGGTAGGGGCACCTGCGGCGTGCCACCACATCACACCGGCCAGCGCGAGCATGCCCGAGGACACGAGCGCGGGGACGTTGAGGCGAGAAGCCCAGATCGGCCAGCGGATCGCCAGGTCCGAGTCGATGCCGAAGAGCTCACCCAGCCGCCCCGTCGAGAGGGAGAACAGACCGATGAGGTCGATGACGACGATGACGACGGCCAGGGTGAGAGCCACGCGACGCGGCGAGGCATCGGCGACCCGGTCGAGCATCCGAGTTGGGCGCTCCGCCGGCGCGTCGCGCGTGAAAGCGACGGGGGAGTCGAGGCCTTGGGGCGGGCGATCGGCGCGGCCGGCGCGCTCGGCCGCGTGAGACGGCCGAGCCGCATGGGCTCGCCCCTGCGTGGGGACGCGACGACGTAGCTGTGCCATGGACCCTGCCTCTGCCCGATGAATTCGACGCGGCGACTACACCCCCGTGCGCCGCTCGTTCATCGGCCTGTCACCCATTGTTCATCCATGAGAGCACACCGCAGCGAAACCCGCCATTCTCCAAGGCATTCCGCGACAGGTGAGGGTCATCACCCGTGGCGCGGACGGACCCACACCGAGGTCGGTGCTCAGCGGAGCCCGGTCGTGGCGATGCCGCGGACGAGGAACCGCTGACCCACGAGGAACACGAGGAACATCGGCAGGAGCGACAGGACCGACATCGCGAACATCGGCCCCCACTCCGAGGATCCCTCGGCGTCGAGAAAAGCTCGCAGGGCCAACGGCACGGTGAACTTGTCGGGGCTGGTCAGATAGATGAGGGAGGCGAAGAAGTCGTTCCACAGCCAGATCGTGGTGAAGACGGCCGTCGTCGCGAGGGCCGGGGTCATCAAGGGCAGGATGATGCGCGAAAAGATTCGGACATGCCCACACCCGTCGATCCGGGCGCCCTCGTCGAGTTCCCGCGGAATACCTCGGATGAACTGCACCATGAGGAAGACGAAGAACGCATCGGTCGCAAGGAACTTCGGCAGCACGAGCGGCACCATGGTGTTCACCCAGCCGGTCTGGGAGAAGAGGATGTACTGCGGCACGATGACGACGTGCACGGGAAGCATGATCGTCCCGAGCATGACGGCGAAGCAGACCTGCCGGCCCCAGAAGCGCATGCGGGCGAAGGCATAGGCCGTGAGCGCACATGACACGAGATTGCCGATGACGCACCCGATGACGAGCAGCGTCGAGTTGAGCAGGTAGGTCGAGAACGGCCGCCGCAGTGCCGTCCACCCCTGCACGTAGTTGCCCACCTCACCGCCTGGCGGAAGCAGACCGGGGACGTGGAAGATCTCGTCGGACGGCCGCAGTGCCGAGGCGATCATCCACAGCAGCGGATAGATCATGACGATCGCCACCGCGATGAGCACGAGATGACGGGTCACGCGAGTGATGAGTCGCAGGGGACCCGAGTCAGTCATCGTAGAGACCCACCGTCGCGACAGTGCGAAGTTCACGGCGGTGAATGCCGCGACGATGAGCAGCAGGACCCAGCCCATCGCCGAGGCGTATCCCATGTCGAAATCGCCGAAACCCCGCTGATAGAGGTACAGGGTGTAGAAGAGCGTGGAATCCGAGGGGCTACCCGTCCCGCCCGAGACGACGAACGCCTGAGTGAAGGACTGGAACGCATTGATGGTCTGCAACACGAGATTGAAGAAGATGATCGGGGTGAGCAACGGCAAGGTGATGTGGACGAATCGCGTCCAGCGAGATGCCCCGTCCACGGCTGCGGCCTCGTAATACTGCGCCGGGATCTGCCGCAGTCCGGCCAGGAAGATGACCATCGGCGCACCGAAGGTCCACACGTGCAGGAGCACGATGGTCCACAGAGCCGAACGCGGATCGGACACCCAGCCCGGCAGATCGGTGAACCCCAGCCGGCCGAGCAGCTCGTTGACGAGCCCGCGGGCACCGAACATCTGCCGCCAGAGGATCGCCACGGCCACCGACGCCCCGATGAGCGAGGGCAGGTAGAAGATCGATCGGTAGAGGGCGAGGCCCCGCATGCCGGTGTTGAGGACGAGCGCCACTGCCAGGGCCACGGCGAGCTGCAGGGGCGTGGACACGATGACGTACGTGAGGGTCACCAAGAGCGAGTGGTGCAGCCGCGCGTCCTCGATCATCCGGCGGATGTTGTCCAGTCCGCTCCACCGCGGCGCCGCGATAAGGCTGTAGTCCGTGAAGGCCAGGACCAGGGACGCGACCATCGGGACCGCCGTGATCAGGACGAGGCCGAGCACCCACGGCCCGAGAAAGACCGCGGCGAGGCGGTTGTCCGGGTGGTGACGTCGGGTCGACCCGCTCATCCGATCGCGGACGTCATATCGGCGACGAAAGCGGTTCCGGCGGCTTGAGGGGTGGCGCGCCCGAAGAGCACGTCCTGCCCGTGGCGGATGAGCACGTCCTCGAACGACGAGGCGCCCTTGGACGTGAGCGGCGGGGTCGGCGCGACGTGCGGTGCGATCGAGTCGAGGTAGGCGATGGCCTTCATGTCCGACGGCGAGAGACTTCCCTGGATCGCCGCAAGCACCTTCGTGTCCGCCGGGACCCCACGCTCGGTGAGCAGGATCTTGCCGGCGCCCTCGTCGGTCACGAGGAAGTCGACGAGCTGTCGCGCCGCCGCCGCGGCCTTCGACTCCTGCGTGATGACCCAGTACATCGAAGCCTGGTAGGCCACCTTCGCCCCCTTGGGGGTGCCGTCGACGCTCGGGAGGCGCAGGAGCTTGAGGTCCTTCTTCGTGGCGGCGTCGAAGGCGGTGATCTGGTTCGAGGAGTAGATCGCCATGGCCGTGCGCCCCGTCGAGAAGAGGCGTTCGGCGACCGCCGCCGAGACGTCCTCGGCCGAGTGGCTCGCCGGCGGCGTCGCCTTCGCGGTCTGCAGTTTCTTGGCCAGAGCGAAGAACGAGGCGGCGACGCCGGCGTCGAAGCCGAGCTTGCCGTCTGTGAAGGTCTCGGCCCCCTGTTGGCGGATCCACACCCGGAAGGCGGCGTCACGGCCGCTGAAGTCGGTCAGGCCATACGTTCCCTCGGGGAGTTTGCGCGTCAGCTCGGTGGCGATCTGCCCCATCTCGTCCCAGGTCCACGAGGTGTCGTCCGGAAGGGCCACCTTCGCCCGGGCGAAGAGCCCCGGGTCGACCATGACGACCGGCGCGATCGTCCCGGCGTTAATGGCGTAGAGCGCGCCGTCCACCTCGCCGAGCTCCGCTGTGCCAGGGGCGAACGAGGACGTGTCGACCGCGCCCTTGAGCGACGCGAGGGCGCCGCGCTGGACGTACTCGAGGAGGTACTTCTCGCCCATCTGCACGAGGTCGGGTGCGTCGTGCGCCGCAAGCTGGGTCGCCAGCTTGTCCCAGTACCCACCCCATTCCGTCGGCTCCGATGCGACGGTCGTGCCCGGGTGAACGCGGCGAGGGCCTTCTCGGTCGTGGCGGTGCGTTGGGCGTTGCCCCACCACACGGCCCGCATGGCCGTGCCGTCCTGCGACGAGCTACCCGGCCGATTGGGACCGCACCCCGCGAGTGCGGCGAGAGCGGGCACGGCCGCAGAGGCGAGCAGGAGGCTGCGGCGCGACACAGAGGTGGAGAACGAGGGCATGAGGAGCCTGACTGAATCGGCGACGGAGGACGCCGCGACCGGTGTTCCTTCGACGGTGGAAGGAACCTAACAGCAGAAAGGGACATACCGCTGGGACCGGGGACCAAATCCGGTGCGCCTGCTCAGCGCCGGAGCAGGCGGTGCAGGGGGAGGACTGCACACGGTGGATACGCCAGGGCGATGAGGGCCGGCCCATCGACGGTGAGGCCGGCGACGGTGGCGCCAGGTGTCCGGGTGAGGTCGTGGAGCATGTGCACCCGTACGCCCCGGGCCACGACGGTCCACGCCCATGTGTGGGTCTCGGGGTCGACCTCGTCGACGCGGAAACGCACGGCCAGGCCGAGCGGGCCGCGGACCACGCCGGTCAGCCCCGGTCGCAGGAGCTCCTCCGCGACGTCGACGGAGCGAATCTGCGGGGCCCACGACGGCCACCGCTGGGGGAGGAGGTAACGCTCCCAAGCGCTCTGAAGGTCCAGGGGTCCGCTGACACTCACGCGTCGGCGCATGACGGCGCGACCTCCCCAGGGCCGTGCCCCGCGAGCATCCGTGCCACCCCTGCGTCGGGGTCCCAACGGCGCAGCCCGGTGGCGGTCACGAACCGAGGCGCCTCCGGGCCCGTGGCGATCACCGCGAGAGCATCGCCGACCTGCGCGGTCGGCATCCGCCGCGCGAGCGTCACGTGGGCGGTCCATCCCGCCGAGTGCGGATCACCCAGGCGGCGCCGCGCGTCGACGACCGCGTCCATGAGCGCCGGGCTCGGCGCGAGGAGGCGGGCGAGCGCGTACGGTCCTCGCCCCAGGAGGACGACGCCGGCGACGTCGAGGCGCGCCGGCAGCAGTCCCGCGAGGGACTCGACGGCAGCGGCCTGCGCCTCGTCATCGATGTACTCGGCGGAGGCGAGGGTGACGTGCGGTGCGTTGGTGGCGCCCCGGTGGTGCGCCTGCGAGGGCAGCCCGCCATCGGCCAGCGCATCCCAGTCGGCCCGCACGAGGGCGTCGGACGCGGCGTCGAGGACGAGCTCGAGCGCGTGCAGCGGCATCCGGGGCGCTCCTCACGTCGTCGGGACGGCGGTCGCCGCTCGGGCGGAGTCCGGCGGCCCCACGACGTGCACCATCGGTGCCCGCTCTCACGGTAACGCCGCACCCCGGGCTTGCGGCAAGGGCCCGGTCGTGCCGCAGAATCGTCGATCGTGGCCGAGCATCAGGGGGAGCGCAGGGTGGAGCCGGGTCGAGTGGACGGGACGACGGGCAAGGTGACGCAGCAGGCGACAGGGGTCTTCGACCTCCCGAAGGGTCGTGCAGCGAAAGGGAATCCGGATCTCGTCGCGGCCGACGCGCGGCACTTCGCCGCGATCACGGCGTCGCTGGAGGAGACGATCGCCGACCTCACGCAGCGACTCGAGACGACCCGGCGCAGGCCTGGTGGAGGGGGACAGGACGCGCTCGACCGCGACCTGGAGATCCACCGCCTCACGGCACGCCTGCGCACGTTGCAGCGCTTCGGGGTCGACCTTTGCCTGGGGCGCATCGTCGCCACGGACGGGAGGACGCAGTACATCGGCCTCGGCCTGAGCGACCGGCAGGGGCGGCCGCTACTCCTGGACTGGCGCTCGCCGGCGGCAGAGCCCTTCTTCGGCGCCACCCACGGCACCCCGATGGGCCTGGTCAGCCGCCGCCTCTACCGGTGGACCCGCGGGCGGATCACCGACTACTGGGACGAGGTCTTCACGGCGCAGGGGCTGGACTCGCAGGCGGCGCTCGACGATCAGTCGGCGTTCATCGCGAGCCTGGGCAGCGACCGGTCCGACCGGATGCGGGACGTGCTCGGCACGATCCAGGCGGATCAGGATGCGATCGTCCGCGCCGGGTCGCGAGGCGCGCTCGTCGTCGACGGAGGGCCCGGCACGGGCAAGACGGTCGTCGCCCTGCACCGGACGGCCTACCTCCTCTACGCCGACCCACGCCTGGGCCACCGCAAGGGCGGGGTGCTCTTCGTCGGTCCGCACGAGCCCTACCTCGCCTACGTCTCGGATGTGCTGCCGAGCCTGGGGGAAGGAGGGCGTGCAGACCTGCACGATCCGCGACCTCGTGCCGGAAGGGGCGAGCGCGCAGCCGGAGGCGGATCCCGAGGTCGCTAGGCTCAAGGCGACGGCCGGGTGGGTCGGCGCGATCGACCGCGGGGTGCGCTTCTACGAGGACCCGCCGGAGGAGCCCCTGCTCGTCTCGACGCCCTGGTCGGAGCTCGTCGTGACGCCGGAGGACTGGGCCCTCGCGTTCGACGCGCCCGATCCCGGCACGCCCCATAACGAAGCGCTCGAGGCGATCTGGGAGGAGCTGCTCGACCTGCTAGGGCGTGTCTCCCTTATGGCGGGTGAGGGGCGCGGCAGTGTGAGGCCATGGCCAAGGTGCGTTCGCGGTTCCG
>CAKUSI010000183.1 GCA_934678955.1 uncultured Austwickia sp.
GGATGGCGTCGGTCGACTCGGTCCACGAGGGCCGAGCGCCGTCCACCGCGACGTAGTCCACCCTCTCCCCGGTCACGAGGTAGGTCGCGCCGCTTTCCATCCCGCCGGAGGCGTCGACGAGCGCCGCCCCTGCAGTTTTTGTGCCAACCGTACGAATCGCCCAGTACTGCTCTCCCCGCGCGGGCGGGTCGACGGCCGCCACCGATGCCGCACGATCCAGCACGTCGGCCGCCGCTGGGGACGCGCCCAGCGGGCCGCCAGGCCCGGACGGTTCCCAGGGCACGCCCACCACGCCGTACACCACCGCTGCGGCCGCACCGGCGAGCGCCACATACAACACCCGACGCCTGCTCGGCCCGGTCCCCCGACGCGAATCGCGAATCGGCACAGCCTCGCCGGCGATGCCCGAGGGACGCTCAGCGCTGGGCGACTCGTCCGGGGATTCGGTCAGGATGGCGGCGATCGCCCGATCGATGGTCGCCTCGTCGTATCCGGCCAGCCCGGCCGCGGGGTCGGCGGCGCGCAGCCGCTGGTCGAAGGTGCTCATGGCTTCCTCTGGTTCTGCGATTCGATGGAAGGCGCCGACCCGGTCGGAATGGGCTGCCCTGAAGGCTTGGATCGCATCGCTCGCGTCGGCGGACCCGCGTTCGCTTGCTCGCCATGTCCTCGGTCGCCCGCTCCGTCAGCACTGGCCAGCACTGCTCTGGCGCGACGCCGGGCGCGGTGCAGACGTACGCGGGCCGCCACCGGAGTGCACCCCAAGACCTCCGCGATCCCGGCCGGCGCGAGGTCCTCCCAGGCGGCGAGCATCAGGATCTCCGCGTCGCGTTCGGGGAGGTTGGACAGCACGTCCTGTACGAGCTCGCCGTCCTCGACCTCGCCGAACCGGTCGGCGCCATCGCGCAGGTCAGCGCACCCGGCGAGCCGGGTCGTCAACCGGCGCTCCCGAGCCGCGCTGCGGCCGCGATGCAGTATGTGGAATCGCGCGGTGCGGTACAGCCAGGGCAGCGACGACTCCGGCACCTGATCACGGCGACGCCAGGCCGTCGTGAACACCTCCGCGACCACGTCGTCCGCGGCATCCGGGCCGACCCGGCGCACGGCATACGACAGCACGGCCCGGTGGTGATCCCGGAAGACCTGCCGGAACCATGCCTCGTCGTGCGCGGCCTCGTCGTGCGCGGTCATGCCCCCTTCTTCCCGGCTCCGGCGACATCGTTACACCCCGCGAGACCCTTCCACCGCGGAGGACCACGTTTGCGGACCATAACGTTCCCGAAACGTCTTCTTGCGCTTGGTAACTCGCTTCCGTCCCAGACGATGGGGCCGCTGATGATGCAAGAAGTCCACGTCGTGAAGGGGTGAGCGCGGTGAAGGCGGTCAAGGTGGCTGGCATCGGGGTGGCGGCCCTGGTCCTCCTGCCGGTCCTGCCGATCGTGCTGGTCGCCTGGGGGGTATACCGGCTCAAGAGCCCCAAGCGCCCAGGGGCAGGTGGTATGGGCTCCGCCAAGGGTGGTCCGATCGTTGCCGTCATCGGCGGCCTGCTGTTGGCGGCCATCATGTGGCCCGCGCTGCTCTCCGGAAACGATCCGGCGTCGGTGGCCGCGGAACCGGCGGCCGGTCCGCCGAGGTCCGCCGAGTCAGGCACCTCTCCATCGCACAACGAATCGCCTTCGCACGACGGATCCTCGTCTCCTGATGAGGCCGATTCGCCGACCGGCGATTCTCGCGCCGAAGCCAGCGCCGCGCACAGCAAGGATACCGACTCCCCCGCGCAGGGCACGACACGCGACCTCGGCGCCACCGCAGGCCAGGGGGTTCTCGTACCCGTCGTCAGCGTCAGCGACGGAGACACCATCCGCGTGCGAGTCGGCGGCGTCACCGAACGCGTCCGCATCATCGGCATAGACACCCCGGAGCTCACGGGCAACGAATGTTATGCCCAACAGGCAGCCAGCGAGATGCAGTCGCTCGTGCAAAGCAAGTCCGTGCGCATCGCTGCGGACCCGACGCAGGACGACCGGGATCGGTACGGCCGCCTCCTGCGCCACGTCAGCCTCGAGGACGGCCGGTTGGTCGGCGAGGTCATGCTCGAAGGCGGTTACGGGCGTGAATACACGTACGCCGCTCCCTACGAGCACCAGGCGCGCTACCGCGCGGCGCAGGCGAGGGCCCAATCTGCCGGACTCGGTCTCTGGGGGGCCGGCTGCGCTGGCGCAGCCGCCACCTCGGCGCCCACGCCGCAGCCCGCAGGCACCGCCACTCCTCACTCCCCAGCCAACCCGAGACCGTCATCCACAAGCGCCACGCCGAAGCCGTCGGTGGCCCCGAAGCCGCCGATCGCCCAGCCAGCGCCGAGCGGCAGCTGCACCATCAAGGGCAATATCAGCAGCAAGGGCGAGAAGATCTACCACGTGCCTGGGGGACGCTCCTACGCTGAGACCAAGATCGACCCGTCCAAGGGAGAGCGCTGGTTCTGCAGCACCAGCGAAGCGGTCGCCGCCGGGTGGCGCGCCGCCCTTCGCTGAGCAGACCAGTTGCCCCGCTGCCCGGCGGGCGGGGCGGAGGTCTCGTTCACGAGCACCGCTTCCTGTCCGGTCGCGCCCGGGTGAGAGTGGGGGCGCGACCGACATGTGAGGGAGGAACAGGTGAACTCACGGTAGACAGTGACGGACCCTCACGTGGGTGATTCGCCCGGGTTTTCGCCGAGACGCGACGTGACGAGGGGGCCGGGACGCCGGGAAGCCGGGACGAGGAACGTGTGAGCCGGGCCGCGGTCCGACGAGATCTCCCGCGCCGATACGGTGGCCGGCATGCGCGTCGCCACCTTCAACATCAACGGGATCCGAGCGGCGCAGCGGAGGGGTTTCGAGGACTGGCTCGGCCAGCGGGACTGCGACGTCGTGGCCCTGCAGGAGCTGCGCTGCCCCGCCGACGCGGTGCCCGACGGCGTGTTCGCGGACTACCACCTCACCTACGACCCCGGCACGATCCCCGGCCGCAACGGCGTGGCCGTGCTCACACGCCGGCCCCCGACCGCCATACGAATGTGGGCGTCCGCGCCCCCGCGGGCCCGCGAGCTGCGGCCCTTCGCGCTGGAAGGGCGCTACGTCGAGGTGGACCTGGCCGATGCCCCCGTGACGATCGCGAACCTCTACCTGCCCAAGGGTGGGCTGCCGGCGCACCTGCAGGATCCGCGCCGGATGCGCGAGGCGCCCGACGGGGGCGTCAAGCACGCCCGGAAGATGCGCTTCCTCGCCGGGTTCGCTCGCCACGTCACGGACGCTCGGCGGGCAGCCGCTCGGGAGGGCCGCGAGTTCCTGCTGCTGGGCGACCTGAACGTGGCCCATACCCGGCACGACGTCGCGAACTGGAGACACAACCAGTCCAGCGAGGGGTTCCTGCCCGAGGAGCGGGCGTGGTTGGACGCTGTGGTCGGGCCGCGTCGGCTCGTGGACGTCGTACGGCGCCTGCACCCCGACCGCGACGGCTCGTACTCGTGGTGGAGCTGGATGGGCCAGGCCTTCGCCAAGGACGCGGGGTGGCGCATCGATTACCACCTGGCGACACCGCGACTGGCCCGCGCGGCGACCAGCGCTGGGACTGACCGGGATCCGGCGCCCGATGCGCGGATCAGCGACCACGCCCCGGTCGTGGTGGACTACGACCTCTGAGGCATGGACCGCCGCGACGCCCCTCTCCGACCGGGACCCGCCGCGGCGCCCCTCCCCGACCGGGACCCGCCTCCCCGATCAGGGCCCGCCGCCCCGACCAGGACTCGCCTCTCCGATCAAGACTCGCGCCCCATCAAGTCTCGCTCCCGACCCGGACTCGCTTCCCCGATCGAGACACAGGCTCTTCGGCGGGGAACGCGCCATATGAGCGCCCAGGCCGAACACCCCCAGTCCAGATCGAGCAATCGAGTCCGCGCCGAGGACCCATACCCGGAATCGACGCCAACCCCCGCCCCCGACGGCCACCGCGACGCCCCTCCCCGACCAGGACTCGCTTCCCCGATCGAGACACAGATTCTTCGGCGAGAAACGCACTGTATGAGCGCCCAGACCGAACAGTCTGGGTCCACATCGAAAAGCCGAGTCACCACCGAGGAACCCCTACCAACCGCCGCCCCCGACGGCCACCGCGACGCCCCTCCCCGACCCGGACCCGCCTCCCGACCAGGACTCGCTTCCCCGATCGAGACACAGATTCTTCGGCGAGAAACGCACTGTATGAGCGCCCCGGCCGAACACCCCCAGTCCAGGTCGAGCAATCGAGTCCCCGCCACGGAACCGAGTCACCATCAAGGAGCCAGGCCAGCGGCCCCAGCACCCAAGCTCGCATCCCGCCGGCCAGGCTCCGCCGCGGAGCCGGGTCAGCCGGGTCAGCGGCGGATCGCGCTGCGGTCGTACGGGGTCCCTTGGTACACGCAGTGGTTCAGCCAGTTGGCGTACAGCAGGAACGCGTGCGAGCGCCAGGTCACCCTCGGGTGCACGGACGGGTCGTCCCCCGGGAAGTAGTTGCGCGGCACCTCGATCGGCAGACCCCGGGCGACGTCCCGCTCGTACTCCAGCCGGAGCGTGTCGCGCTCGTACTCCGGGTGCCCGGTCACATAGAACCGCCGCCCGTCGGTCGTCCCCGCCAGGTAGACCCCCGCCTCCGGCGACACCGCCAGCAGCTCCAGCTCTGCGACCGACTCGATCTCCTCGGCGCGAATCTCGGTGTGCCGCGAGTGCGGCGCCGGAAACACCTCGTCGAATCCCGACAGGATCGGCGCCCTCGGATTGCATACCTGGTGGTCAAAGACGCCGAACATCTTGGCCGGCAGCTCGTACTTGCCGATCCCGTAATGCCGATACAGACCCGCCTGCGCACTCCAACAGACGTGCAGGGTCGAGTAGACGTGGTCCTCGCTCCAGTCGAGGACCTCGCACAGCTCGTCCCAGTACGTGACCTCCTCGAACGGCAGCAGCTCCACGGGCGCACCCGTCACCACCAACCCGTCGAACCGGTCGTCGGCGATCTCATCGAACGTCGTGTAGAACGACTCCAGGTGCTCCGGCGGCGTGTTCTTGGACGTGTGCGACCCCATGTGCAGCAGCGTGATCTCGGTCTGCAGGGGCGAGTTGCCGAGCAGCCGCAGCAGATGGGTCTCGGTGGCGATCTTGGTCGGCATCAGGTTGACGATGACGATGCGCAGCGGACGTATGTCCTGGCTGAGCGCGCGATCGTCCGTCATGACGAACACGTTCTCCGCCTCGAGCACCCCCCGCGCGGGCAGATCCCGCGGGATGTTGACCGGCATCGCAGTCCCTTCCTCCACTCATACGCGCCCACGCGCGTCGCGCCTCACCACCGACCTGACGTGACGGACGAGACGTATGTCTCCCACGTCACGCGTCGAGGCACCGTGCACGATTGTCCCTGGTGACCCAGTCGGCGCGCACCGCGGGATCCGTCTACGAAACGGCACCTCAGCCCGGCGCGACCCCTCTGGTATGCCCGGCGGCCCTAGTAGGCCCGTCGCGACCCTCTGGCAGGCCTGGCGCGACGCGCCGGAACGCGCAGTCCCCCCGTGGAACGCCCAACCCACCCCAGCAGACCCCGGGCCCCCGGATACGGCCGCGCCTTCGCCTACTCGTGTTCGATCACGTATGACCCGCCGTCGAGCGCGCGGGCCGCTTCCGTTTCGGGCGCTCTCAGCAGGTTGATCAGCGCGGCCAGCAGTCCGCCCCAGATCACCAGCATGAACAGGACCATCATCAGGATCGAAATGCCGGTCACGGTGTCTCCTCGCACTCGTCGGACTCCCACCGCCGGCACCGCGGCCGACCCACCAGCCGCACGCGTCCGTCCTCGCCGCTCACGGTGTCTCCTCGCACTCGTCGGACTCCCACCGCCGGCACCGCGGCCGACCCACCAGCCGCACGCGTCCGACCTCGCCGCTCACGGTCGCGGCCCCTTCGCTCCGTCGTCGCCATCCGGCCGATCCGCAACACGATCATGCGCGCGGTCGCGCTCCGCCGCCTCGATCAGGGCGTCGTCGTCCGCGGCCGGGTCATAGGTGTGCTGGAGGCCCAGGCGCACCTTCTTGTTCCACGGCAGCAGGCTCAGCACGATCGCGATGATCGGCAGCGCGATCGCCATGCCCCAGCCGAAGAGGTTCACGAAGCCCTGCGGGTAGCCCTCGTACCCGTCACTCAGCCTGGTCACGAGGTCCTGGCGCAGCATCACGAACAGCGCGATCGGCAGCACCACGCCGATCAGTGCCATCCACAGCCACCCGATCGGGAAGTTGCCGTGGTGGCGCAGGTGGTCGCGCAGCGTCGGCAGGGACCGGAAGAGCCACGTGATCAGCACCATCGCCACCATCGCGACCGCGAGGATGCCGAAGCTGTTGACGAACGCGTCGACCGTGTCGAGCACGTACAGCCCCGAGGCCGTCCCGAAGAACACGCAGCTCACGATGGCGATCGGCACGCAGATCGCCAGGGTCGCCGGCACGCGGCCGAGGCCCAGCTTCTCTCGGACGGCCGAGACGCAGACCTCCAGCAGCGACACCAGCGACGTGATGCCCGCGAGCAGCAGCGAGATGAAGAACAGGACGCCGAGCAGGGTGCCGCCGGGCGCCTCGTTGATGATCGTCGGGAACGCGATGAACGCCAGGCCGATCCCGCTGCTGACCACCTCGCTCACGGCCACGTTCGCGGCCGCCGCCATGAAGCCGAGCGCGGCGAAGACGCCGATGCCCGCGAGCAGCTCGAAAGAGCTGTTGGCGAAGCCGACCACGAGGCCGGAGTTGGTGACGTCGGTGCGGCGGTCCACGTACGAGGAGTACGTGATCATGATCCCGAAGCCGACCGACAGCGAGAAGAAGATCTGGCCGACGGCCGACATCCACACCTTGTAATCGGTGAGCGCCGACCAATTGGGCTGGAAGAACGCCTCCAGCCCCTGCGCCGCGCCCGGCAGGAGCAGGGCCTGCACCACGAGGATGCCGAACGCCACGATCAGCGTCGGGATGAAGATCACGGACAGCATCCCGACGCCCTTGTTGACCCCGAGCGCCATGATCACGATGAGCACGAGCCACACGGCGATCAGCGGCAGCAGCACGCCGGGCACGACGTCGGCGC
>CAKUSI010000184.1 GCA_934678955.1 uncultured Austwickia sp.
GGATCAGCAATGACCACCGCGTCTTGGTTGGGTATTACCCCCGCGAACTGGTGCATTTTCTCTGACACACCTCGGGTTGGGGCACCTGCTGGCCGAGCAGGACGACAACCAGCTCCACAAGACCCTCTCCCCGCTGGAAGCCGCCGGCCTCTACCGCGAAATCAAGAAACTCATGACCGAGGACGCCGCCCGGCGCGATCAGGCGACGCAGTTCTCGACGGAGAATCAGCCCCGGTGGAACGGGGGTGGAAACTTTCCACCCCCGTTGACCCCGCCGGGCAAGGTCCGCGAGCAGGCCGCCGCGATGATCCCCGGCGCGCCGTCGTACAAGACGATGGACAAGATCGGCTACCTGCAACACCTCGCCACCGACCCCGACGCTCCTGACCCGTTGCGTGCCGAGGCGCAGGCGGGGCTGGTGCAGATCGAGGCCGGCGGGCCGGTCGATCCGGTGTATCAGCGCATCCGCGACATCCACCAAGCCAGCGACGACGCGCATCTGCACGACCTGGCCGAACAAGCCCTCGCCCGCGTGGACGCCCAAACGAAAGAGCAGAAGGGCAAGAAGAAGCGGGCGAAGAAGCCCACGCCGACGATGCCGGTGGTGCCGGACGCGCGGTATGCGGTGCGGGCGTTCGTGCTGACCTGGACCGAACTCGATTCGTGGTGGCTGCACTACGACCTGGACGAGCTCGCCGCTCAGCTCACCGACGAGCAGGCCGAAGCGTTCTACGCGACCGCCGAAGGCACCCGCCAGTTCGCCACCGACCTCCACGCCGCACGGCAGCAAGAGCCAGAGGTTCCGCGCCTACGCGCACTCTGACGCTGCGGGCGGCTGGCTGTCGGGGTGCACCTGACGGGCATGAAGACTTCTCCCTCTCCGTCGTTTCCGCGTGGCCGCCTGATCGCGGTCATCGCCGCCGGCCTCGTGCTGCTGATTCTCGCCGGGGTCGGCATCTACGGCCTCATCCTCGGCCCCCGCACCACAGGCACCCCGACCCCCGACCCCGCGCCGTCACCGGCTCACACGCTCACGCCGCCCGGACCGTCCTCGCCGCGGCTGCCGGTCGTTGCCCGGTCGGCGGACCCGGAGACGTTCGCCCGCAACGTCGCGGAGGCGATCTTCGCGTGGGACACCACCAGCGGCCTGATGCCGCTGGACTACACGGCCGCAATCCTCGATGTCGGTGACCCGTCCGGCACCGAGCAGGCGGGCCTCGCCTCCGACCTGACGATGTATCTGCCGACGCGGGAGGCGTGGATCGAGCTGCGCAAGCACGAGACCCGCCAACACCTGGCCATCGACCGCGCGGTGATCCCGGAAGCATGGGATGACGCGGTGGCGCAGGCGCAACCCGGTCAGATCGCGCCCGGGACTGCCGCGTACACGATCGAGGGGACCCGGCACCGCGACGGCCTCTGGAACGGCGAGGCCGTGTCTAGCGAGCACGCGGTGTCGTTCACCGTGTTCATCGTCTGCGCCCCGACCTATCCAACCTGTCACCTGTTGCGGCTGTCCCAGCTCGACAACCCGCTGCGATGAGGACGGGCCTGTCGTGTTCAAGAAGTTCGCTGTCCTCGCGCTCGCCGCGCTGTTCTTCGGCCCGGCGATGCTGCTGCTGGCGATCGGGGTGCTGATGAACCCAGCCGCCATCGCCGCCTGCACCACCACCGGCACACTCTCGGTCGGTAACGTCCCTGACAGCCTCCAAGTGACCACCGCGGACGGCTACTCCTTCACCCTGAACAAGCGGCAACTCACCCATGCCGCGACGATCATCACGATCGGCGGCCGAATCGACGGCGTAGGCCGGCCTGGGGTGAAGGTCGCGCTGATGGCGGCGCTCACTGAGTCCACGCTACGGATGCTCAGCAACACCAGCGCCTACCCCGAGTCCGCGAACTATCCCAACGACGGCAACGGCGGCGACCACGACTCCCTCGGCCTGTTCCAGATGCGCCCGCAATCCGAGTGGGGCACCGTCGCAGAGTTGATGGACCCGAACTACCAAGCCGCCGCGTTCTTCGGCGGCCCGGACGGCCCCAACTATCCAAGCCCGCGCGGCCTGCTCGACATTCCCGGCTGGGAACGGATGGACCCCGGGGAGGCGGCCCAGGCGGTCGAGGTCAGCGCGTTCCCGGACAGGTATCGCAACTACGCGCCGGTCGCTGATGCGATCCTCGACGCTCTCACCCGCACTGGCGGGCGGGGCGGCCCCGTCGTCGGGGTGGCGGAGTCGTCGCGGGTGGTGTTCCCGCTGCCGGAGGGGACGTGGGTCAAGACCGACGACTTCGGGCCGCGTATCCACCCGATCACCGGGCAAGAGTCGTTCCACACCGGCCTCGACCTCGGCGCGGCCGATGGCACCCCGATCCTCGCCGCCGCAGACGGCACCGTGACCGTCGCGGAGTACAGCGGTGGCTATGGCGGCCTGATCGTCATCGAGCACACCATCGACGGCCAGACCGTCGCGACGGCCTACGCGCACATGTGGCTGGGCGGCATCCACGTTCACGTTGGCGATCGGGTGAGCGCCGGGCAGCACATCGGTGATGTCGGCTCCTCGGGCATGTCGACCGGAGCGCATCTGCACTTCGAAGTCCGCCCCGGCGGCACCAACAGCGAAGCGATTGACCCGGCGAAGTGGCTCAACGACCACGGCGCCGCGAACCTCCCCGAAGCCGCCACCGGACCCGCCGCAGGCTGCCAGACCAGCACGGCCGGCGCACCGACCCCGTTGACGGGCGACCCAGACCAGATGGTGGACGACCCCACCAGCTCGGGGAAGATCACCGCGCGGCTCGCGCACCTCATGGCCCAGACCAAAGCGGCGTTTCCCGACACCGGCTGGGGCTGCTACTCACCCCGGCCCGGCACGAAGTCGGAGCACCCGCTCGGACGGGCATGCGACATCACTTTCGGCAACGCCATCGGCCACTACCCGACCTCGGCTCAGTTGGAGGCCGGCTGGAAGGTCACCAACTGGATGGAGGACAACGCCGACCTGCTCGGCGTGGAGTACCTGATCTGGCAAGGCAAAATCTGGTCCGTCGCCCGCGACGATCAGGGGTGGCGACCCTACAACGGAGGCGGGATGCACGACCCCGGCAACGTCACGGGCGGGCACTTCGACCACCTGCACGTCACCGTGAAAGCCGGTGCGTGATGGACGTGTTCCCGGACTTCGATGGCCTGGCGGGGATCGGCGATCTGAAACAGGTCGTCGGTGCGCTGTTCATGTTCGTGCTCATCATCGCCGTACTCATGCTGGTCGTCTCGGCGGTCTGCTGGGCGATCGCCGCCGCGCACGGCAACTACTCCGCCGCCGCCAAAGGCAGGGTGGGCGTGCTCGTCGCCCTCGGCGCCGCGGTGCTCGCCGGCGGTGGGGTGGCGTGGATGAACTGGCTCATCGCTCTCGGCCAACGACTCTGACCCCCTCACCCATCTGGCCCGCCCCTCGGGGCGGGCCTTCGCCATGTCTAGGCGGGCGCTGGTGGGCGGGGTGCACCTGTGGGCAGAAGCAACCCTCAGCGTGAATGGAGAACCGTCGTGATCGACATCGACCCCAATGGCACCGGCCTTCCCGGTATCGAACAGCTCCGCACCATCGTCGGTGCCGTGATGACGGTGGGCCTGATCCTCGCCGTCCTCGCCCTGATCGTCTCAGCGGTCGTGTGGGCCTACGGCGCCAACTCCAGCAACCCGCACCTCGCCGGGCGGGGAAAGATCGGCGTCCTCGTGTCCTGCGGTGCGGCGATCATCTGCGGCGCGAGCGTCGCACTCGTGAACTTCTTCTGGGGCGTCGGCCAAGCCGTCTGATTCGCAACATCCGCGAGGAAGGCAGGTCTTGTCATGGGCATTTGCGATGTCCCGGTGATTTCCACCGTCTGCGACGTAGCCGGCGAAGCCGCCGCCACGCTGGTGTCGGCCCCGTTCGACTGGCTCGCCAGCGCGATGGGCGGCGCGGCCGGGTGGCTGTTCGAGGCCGTCTGGTCGGTCTTCGACACCACCACGCTGGTGGACGTGCAGCGGCCCGGATTCGTGTCGGTGTTCAACCTCGTGTTCGGCATCGCCGTGTTCGTGATGCTGCTGTTCTTCGCCTTGCAGCTCATCACCGGCATGATCCGCCGCGACCCCACCGCCCTCACCCGGGCGGCGCTCGGCCTCGGCAAATCCGTGCTCGGCTCCTTCGTGGTCATCACCCTGACCGCACTGCTGCTGGAAATCACCGACCAGCTCTGCGTCGGCATCATCCAAGCCGCCGGCGAAACCACCGAGACGATGGGCGACAAGATCGCCGCCCTCGTCCTGGCCCTGTCCGGCCTGTCCATCGCCGCACCCGGTGTCGGAGCGATCATCATGATCTTCCTCGCCGGGCTGGCGATCGCATCAGCGGCGATCGTGTGGCTCTCACTACTGATCCGCAAGTCGCTGCTGCTGGTCGCGGTCGCGCTCGCCCCATTGGCGTTCTCTGGCTCGTCGTGGGACGCGGCACGCGGCTGGGTCGGCAAGTGGGCCATGTTCGTCATCGCCTTGATCTTGTCCAAGCTCGTGCTGGTCGTGATCTTCCTCGTCGCGATCACCCAGGTCGCCGCACCCATCGACCTTGACCTGGCCTCGGTATCCGATCCGCTGTCCGGGATCGTGCTCATGGCCTTGGCGGGGTTCGCCCCGTATCTGACGTATCGGTTCCTCGCGTTCGTCGGCACCGACTACTACGGGCAGGTCGGCGCCGAGGACGACGCCAAGCGGGCACTGAACCGGCCCATCCCCGTTCCCTCCAAGCCGTCCGGCGACGGACCGAAGAAGGTACTCGACGGCCAAACCAACGGCGGCGGCACACGTGGAGGTGCCGATGCACCGCCGAAGCCCACCCCGACCGCGGGAAGCGGCGGCGCAAGTGCCGCCGGTGCAGGAGCTGGCGCGGGCGGAAGTGCCGGAGCTGGAGCCAGCGCGGGTGCCGGAGCCGGGGCGGGTGCTGCGGCTGCGGGTCCGGCGGCTGCGGTCGTGGTCGGTGCGCACGTGGTGAAGGGTGCCGCCACGGCTGGGCCGAAGGCCGGGACGGCGTTGGCGGGTGAGGCCGAGACGACCGCCGCCGGGGCCGGGCCGGCCAGCGCACCGCCACCGCCCTCGACACCCGCGCCGACCGCTCCACCGAGCCCGCGCCCGGCAACCCCGACCCCACCCGCGCCCAAGCCGACGAAGGAGTGACCGATGGCCAGTCACGCGAAACAGACCCCCGCGCCGGGCGAGCTGGTGCCGGTGAAGTTCAGTCGCCTCACCCGCCGGGGCGTCCTGTTGGGGTTGTCGGTCGCTCAGCTCGTCACCCTCGGCATCGGCGGCCTGACCCTGATCGGCGCGTTCTACGCCGGCGGCGGGATGCTGCTCGCCTACACAGCCCCCGTCTGGGTGCTCTGCGCGGCCCTGACCTGGATACCTGTCGGCGGGCGTCCGGTCGTGGAATGGCTGCCGGTCACGTTCTGGTGGCTGTGGCGGGTCACGGGCGGGCAGTTGCTCTACCGCCGCCGCATCGTCCGGCCCCGCCCTGTCGGGACCCTCGCGCTGCCCGGTGACGTGGCGAGGCTGCGGGAGTACGCCGACCCAGAGAGCGGTGCGTGCATGATCCACGACCCCCATGCCGCCACCCTCACGGTGGTGTGCGAGGTGACGCACCCCGCCTTCGTCTTGCTTGATCCGGGCGAGCAGGAGCGTCGTGTCACGACCTGGGGCCGTGCGTTGGCGACGGTGTGCCGCTCGGGGAGGATCGCGACGCTGCAAGTCCTCGAACGCACCCTGCCCGACTCGGGCACGGGGTTGGCGGAGTGGTGGACCGCGCACGGCATCCCGGACGGCTCGTGGGCCGCCGACACCTACGCCGAATTGATCGAGCGTGCCGGGCCGGCCGGGGAACGGCACGCCACCACCATCAGCCTGTCGCTGGACATGAAGGCCGCCGCCCGGCAGATCAGGACCGCCGGCGGCGGCATCAAGGGCGCCGCCGGAGTGCTGCGGCAGGAGATGTCCACGCTGGTATCCGCGCTGCGGTCGGCCGACCTCGCCCCGTCCGGCTGGCTCGACGCCGGCCAGATCGCCGTCATCCTCCGCTCGGCCTACGACCCGGCGGTCGCCTCCGCGTTGGAGCGGCACGGGCAGATCGGCCGTGACCTCGCCACCGCCGGCCCGGTCGCAGTCACCGAAACCTGGGGCAACCTGCGCACCGACTCCGCCCACCACGCAGTGCTCTGGGTCTCCGAGTGGCCCCGAAGCCTCGTCTATCCCGGCTTCGCCGCCCCGATCCTGCTCTCCACCGGCATCCAGCGGGCCGTGTCACTGATCTACACGCCGATGCGCTCTGACCAAGCCGCCCGCGACATCCGCCGCAAGAAGGTCGAATACATCTCGGATGCCGCACAGCGTGCCCGGCTCGGGCAGATCGAGGATGCCGCCCAATCAGCGGAGTTCCAAGACGTGCTGCAACAGGAAGCCGACCTCACCGCCGGGCACGGTGTCTTGCGCGTGACCGGCCTCATCAGCGTGTCGGCACCGAGCATCGACGACCTCGAAGCCGCCGTCGCCGCGATCACCCAAGCCGCCATCCAAAGCTCCTGCGAAACGAGACGGCTCGTCGGCCAGCAAGCCGCCTCGTTCACGGCGGCGGCCTTGCCTCTGTGCCGCACCGTCTGAACCCGATCGCGCACCTGGCCGGTGTCCACACCACTGATGAACGAAGGAGCCGGTCATGCCGACCTTTGACAACCCCCTCGCCGACGCCGCCGAAGCCTCCGAAGCCCTGCGCGGCCTGGCCCGCGCGACCCGAAGCTGGGACGACCCCGCCGACACCTACCGGGTGATCGGCGAGCTGGCCGCCGGTGTCCGATCCCTGCACCAGATACTCGGTCAGCTCGCAGCCGCCCATTCGCGCCGCCACGACCAAGTGAGCACCGACGACGGCGACCGTGCCGCCGGAGCACAGGCTGCACTTGCCGCCGCCGCAGGGGTCGAGCGTGCCGCCGCACTGATCCTGGATCCGCCGAGCGGGTTTCGGGAGAGGCGTTGAAAGTCGCTGAAAGGGATTGATCGAGCGGGTCGGCGTTCT
>CAKUSI010000185.1 GCA_934678955.1 uncultured Austwickia sp.
GCCCTACGGCGTGTCGCCCTACGGCGTGTCGCCCTACGGCGTGTCGCCCTACGGCGTGTCGCCCTACGGCGTGTCGCCCTACGGCGTGTCGCTCAACGGCACACGGCCGCCTGCGCCATACCGGAGTTCGCGCGACCCCCGGGGATGTCGCCGAGACTCCCCGCGGCTACGACGACGGTTGCGACGTCGGTGAGGGGCCGAGGGCCCGCGTTGTGGCGGGCGGGAGGGCACGGCCCACCTCCCCCGTAGACTCGGCCGACGTGACCCCCGAACAACTCGCGCTCGCCATCAGCCAGGCCCTGCGGGAGGCCGTCGCCGCAGGCCAGATCGCCCTCGCGGGCGACGAGATCCCGGAGGCGATCCGCGTCGAGCGGCCCAAGAACCGCGAGCACGGGGACTGGTCCACCAACGTCGCCATGCAACTCGCCAAGAAGGCCGGGGCCACGCCGCGCGACCTGGCGCAGGTGCTCGCCGCCCTCCTCGCCGAGACGCCCGGGATCGCGGCGGCCGACGTCGCCGGACCGGGGTTCCTCAACATCACCCTGGACGCGGCCAGCGCGGGCGAGCTCGCCCGGACGATCGTGGAGGCCGGCGAGTCGTACGGCCGCGGAGACGCGCTCGCCGGCCGCAGGGTCAACCTGGAGTTCGTCTCGGCCAACCCGACCGGCCCCATCCACCTCGGCGGCACCCGGTGGGCAGCGGTCGGTGACGCCCTCGCCCGCGTACTCCAGGCCGCGGGGGCCGACGTCACCAAGGAGTACTACTTCAACGACCACGGCGCCCAGATCGACCGGTTCGCGCGCAGCCTGCTCGCGGCGGCCAAGGGCCAGGACGCGCCGGAGGACGGCTACGCGGGCGCGTACATCTCCGACATCGCGGCCGCGGTCGTCGCGCAGCGGCCCGACGTGCTGGCGTTGCCGGACAGGGAGGCCCAGGAGGTTTTCCGCGAGCGCGGCGTGGCGATGATGTTCGACCAGATCAAGGCGTCGCTGCACGAGTTCGGCGTCGACTTCGACGTCTACTTCCACGAGAACTCGCTGCACGACAGCGGGGCCGTCGACAAGGCCGTCGCCGTCCTCGACGGGCTCGGCCGCATCGAGCGGCGCGATGGCGCGATCTGGCTCAAGACCAGCGAGTTCGGCGATGACAAGGACCGGGTGGTCATCAAGTCGGACGGCGAGGCGGCCTATTTCGCGGGCGACATCGCCTACTACCTCGACAAGCGCGAGCGCGGGTTCGACTGCGAGATCATCATGCTCGGCGCGGACCACCACGGCTACGTCGGCCGGATGATGGCGATGTGCGCCGCCTTCGGGGACACGCCGTGGGACAACCTGATCCTGCTGATCGGCCAGATGGTCAACCTGGTCAAGGACGGCCAGCCGGTGCGGATGAGCAAGCGCGCCGGCACAGTCGTCGTGCTGGAGGACCTGGTCGAGGCGGTCGGGGTGGACGCGGCCCGCTACGCGCTGGCCCGCTACTCCACGGACTCCACGATCGACATCGACCTCGACCTGCTGGTCCAGCGCAGCAACGACAACCCGGTGTTCTACGTGCAGTACGCGCACGCCCGCACCTGCAACGTCGCGCGGCTCGCCGAGGTCGACGGGGTCGCCCGCGAGGACGGCTTCCACCCGGAGCTGCTCGCGCACGAGACCGAGGCGGCGCTACTGGCGATCCTGGGGGACTTCCCCCGCGTGGTCGCGCAGGCGTCGGCGCTGCGCGAACCGCACCGGGTCGCCCGCTACCTGGAGGACCTCGCGGCGCACTACCACAAGTGGTACGACGAGTGCCGGGTGCGGCCGGCCGTGGATCGGGACACCGGAGCGGTCGAGACCGTGGGCGACCTGCACCGGACCCGCCTGTGGCTCAACGACGCGACCCGGCAGGTGCTGGCCAACGGTCTGCACCTGCTCGGCGTCAGCGCGCCTGAGCAGCTCTGACGGCGGCCAAGCGCTCCAGTCGACCTACTGACGGACCAGCCGACCTGCTGACCGCGGTCGGGACAACCTGCGAGGAGTTCCATTCTCATGGCCAAGGTGATGCGTCCCCATGAGGCGGGCGCGCTGCACTCGGACGGGTATGGCGGCGCCCCGCAGTGGCTGCCGTACCCGCAGGACGTCAACGCGTTGCTGCCCGTGCTGTGGCCCGCGGGCGTGACCAAGGACGCGGACGGCGTACTGACCGTCCGCGGGGTGAAGGTGACGGACATCGTCCGCGAGTTCGGCACGCCCGCATACGTCGTCGACGAGGAGGACTTCCGCGCGCGGGCCCGGTCGTTCCGCACCGACTTCGCGGGCCCGTTCCAGGAGTTCGCAGGCCTGTCCGTCTATTACGCGGGCAAGGCCTTCCTGTGCACCCAGGTGGCGCGGTGGGTGCTGGAGGAGGGGCTGGGCCTCGACGTGTGCTCGGCCGGGGAGCTGGCGGTGGCGGAGCGCGTCGTTTTCCCCGCCGAACGCCTGGAGCTGCACGGCAACAACAAGTCGGCGGCGGAGATCGAGGCGGCGCTGCGGTATGGGGGCACCGGGGTCGGCCGGATCGTCGTGGACAGCTTCGACGAGATCGAGCGGGTCGCGCAGATCGCGGACCGACTCGGCGTGCGGGCGCCCGTCATGATCCGGGTCACGGTGGGTGTCGAGGCGCACACCCATGAGTACATCGCGACCGCCCACGAGGACCAGAAGTTCGGGTTCTCCCTCGCCGGACGACAGGCCGCGAAGGCCGCCGAGGCGATCCTGGCCCGGCCGCAGCTGGACCTGCGGGGGCTGCACAGCCACATCGGGTCGCAGATCTTCGACACCGCCGGGTTCGAGGTGGCCGCCCGCCGCGTCCTGCAGCTGCACGCCCAGATCGCGAAGACGCACGGCGTCGCGCTGCCCCAGATGTGCCTCGGCGGCGGCTTCGGCATCGCCTACACCTCGGAGAACACCCCGCTGTCCCCCGGCGAGCTGGGCGCGGGGTTGGCGGCGATCCTGCGGCGCGAGTGCGCGGCCGAGGGCCTCGCCGTGCCGGCCATCTCGATCGAACCGGGGCGCGCGATCGCCGGGCCGAGCACGTTCACGCTCTACGAGGTCGGCACGGTCAAGGAGGTCGAACTCGACGGCGGCGGCCGCCGTACCTACGTCTCCGTCGACGGCGGGATGAGCGACAACGTCCGCACGGCGTTGTATGGCGCGGACTACTCGGTCACGCTGGCGGGGCGCGCCGGCACCGGCCGGCCGCTGCTGTCCCGCGTGGTCGGCAAGCACTGTGAGAGCGGCGACATCGTGGTGATGGACGAGTACCTGCCCGACGACGTCCGACCGGGGGATCTCCTCGCCGTCCCCGGCACCGGGGCCTACTGCCGGGCGCTGTCCAGCCAGTACAACCACGTGCCCCGGCCCCCGGTGGTCGCGGTGGCGCCGGGCCCCGACGGCGTCGGGCAGGCTCGTCTCATCGTGCGCCGGGAGACGATCGAGGACATCCTCGGGCTCGACGTCGACGGCTGAGGCTCCGACCGTGTCGTCCGTGATCCGGGACGGGCCAGGCGGCTACGGTGGAGCGCGGGCAGGATGGGTCGTCCGCAGGTGGCGGCCCCGCGAGTCGGCGCAGCGGCGCCGCGAGGGCGCGATCGATGACAGCGCAGTCCACGGCGGGGCAACGGCCCCGGGCGTGAGTGGGAGGAGAGGTCCGTGACGGTCGGCGACGAGGTGGCGGCGGACGCCGTGCTCAGGGTGGCCCTGCTGGGCTGCGGAGTCGTGGGCTCCTCGGTCGCGCGCCTGATGGGCCAGAACGCGGACGACCTCGCGGCCCGGGTCGGGCGTCGCCTGGAGATCGTGGGCGTCGCGGTGCGCCGCGACGGCAGGGACCGCGCCGACACGGGTGTGCCCGATGAGCTCTTCACGACCGACGCGGAAGACCTCGTCACCCGCGCCGACCTTGTCGTCGAGGTGATCGGCGGCATCGAGCCGGCGCGCGGCCTGATCCTGCGGGCGATGGAGCACGGCGCGAGCGTGGTCACCGCCAACAAGGCGCTGCTGGCGGAAGACGGACCCTCCCTGTATGAGGCCGCCCAGCGACACGGTGTCGATCTCTACTACGAGGCGGCCGTCGCGGGGGCGATCCCGCTGATCCGACCGCTGCGCGAGTCCATGGCGGGCGACAGCGTCCGGCGGGTCCTCGGGATCGTGAACGGCACGACGAACTACGTGCTCGACAAGATGGACAGCACCGGCGCGGGCTTCGAGGAGGCGGTCTCGCAGGCGCAGGCTCTGGGCTACGCCGAGGCCGACCCGACCGCGGACGTCGAGGGCTTCGACGCCGCCGCGAAGGCCGCCATCCTCGCGTCGTTGGCCTTTCACACCCGGGTCAGCTCCCGGGACGTGCACCGCGAGGGGATCATCGAGGTCACCGCGGCCGATGTCGCCGCCGCGGCCGCGATGGACTGCGTGGTCAAGCTGCTGGCGATCTGCGAACGCACCGCCGACCCACGCACGGGAACCGATGGCGTGTCGGTGCGCGTGCACCCCGCGATGATCCCGCGCGCGCACCCGCTCGGCGGCGTCCGCGAAGCGTTCAACGCCGTGTTCGTCGAGGCGGAGGCGGCAGGGCAGCTCATGTTCTACGGCCCGGGCGCGGGTGGGGATCCGACGGCGAGCGCGGTCCTCGGCGATCTGGTGGCGATCGCACGGCACCGGGTCGGCGGAGGGCTCGGGCCCCGGGAGTCCGCGTATGCCGAGCTGCCCGTCCTGCCGATGGGCCTGGCCCGCACCCGCTACTACATCAGCCTCGACGTCTCGGATCGACCGGGTGTGCTCGCCCAGGTGGCGACCGCCTTCGCCGCGCACGACGTCTCCATCCAGCAGGTGCGCCAGGAGGTCCTGGCCCGCGAGCCCCACGAGGACCCTCTGGACGGCGGAGACGACCTGGGCGCTCAGTTGATCATCGTCACGCACGCGGCACCCGACGCCGCCTTGGCGGCGACCGTCGACGCGCTGGCCGGGATGGACATCGTCCGCGGCGTCACCTCGGTGATGCGGGTGGAGGGCGACTGAGGTGTCCGCGGAAGCGAGCGACCCGGCGGCGGGGGCCTGACCTGATGAGGCTCGCCGACGCGTCGGCGGTGGGCGTGAGCGTGCCCGCGAGCACCGCCAACCTCGGGCCGGGCTTCGACGCGATCGGTCTCGCGCTGGGTCTGTGGGACGACTACGAGGTCCGGCTCACCGGAGACTCGCTGACGATCGATGTGTCCGGTCAGGGCGCGGACCAGGTGCCGCGGGACGAGCGGCACCTGGTGTTCCGTTGCCTGGCCCGCGGGCTGGGGCGACTCGGCTACGACGTACCCGGGGGACTCCACCTGACCTGCACGAACCGTGTCCCGCACAGCCGTGGCCTGGGCAGCTCGGCCACCGCCGCCGTGGCCGGTTTCGCGCTCGCCTCCGCGCTCGACGGCCTGGCGCGCACGGGTCGCCCGCAGCTCGACAAGGACTTCGTCAACGAGCTGGCGGCCCAGGCCGAAGGCCATCCCGACAACTCGTCCGCCAGCGTGTTCGGGGGGATGACGCTGTCCTGGAGCGACGACGTGACCGCCGTGCGCGGCGTGCATACGGCGCAGGTCCAGGTCCACCCCGACGTCGTCCCCGTCGTTCTGGTCCCGGACATCGAGCTGTCGACGGCGGCGGCCCGCGCCGCCCTGCCCACCGATGTGCCGCTGAAGTCCGCCGCGTGGAACGCCGGACGCTGCGCGCTGCTCGTCGAGGCGATGACCCGCCGCCCACACCTGCTCTATCCGGCGACCCGCGACTGGCTGCACCAGGAGCAACGGCGGATCGCCTACCCGGTCACCATGCGCGTGGTCGACACCATGCGCAGCCAGGGGCACGCGGCGGTCGTCTCCGGTGCCGGCCCCACGGTGCTCGTCCTCACGACCACCGAACGAGCGGGGGAGGTCGCGCTGGCCGCGGGTCGCGCGACCCAGGAGGACGGGCACGCCTGGCGCATCTTCACGCCGGGTGTTCCCGAGCGGGGGGTGAGCGCCCAGTCGTTGCAGGCCCCGTCGCTGTAGATCGTCGCCGGTCACGGGCGTGGTGGCGCGAGAATCTATTGCCTGATGTGGCCTGTGGTACATTAAGAGTGCTTCACGGGGTGCGTGTTCCCCCTGTCGGCGATGCCCCTCATTCGGACCTCGTCGGAGAGTCACGCGGAAGCACCTAGACGGCCCGGTTGAGGATTCGATTCCCGCGTCCGTCGGCAAGTCCCCATTCACATATCCGCCGCGTGCGCTGTGACGCCGTGAAGGTCGGCGTCCATGGTTACGGTCCGCTGCCCCGCACCTGCGGTACATCGAATCGTCGGCGTCAGGCCCAGTGCGGCGACGTGGCGAACAGCTCGGCGTTCTCTCCGGGCTCTCAGACGAGGGAAGGACCTTCGTGACAGACACCATCGATCTCCCCGCGCCCGCATCGGCGGAGCAGCCGAAGCGGAGGGGTCTGACAACCCTGCGCCTGGCCGAGTTGCAGAGCCTCGCCGGCAGCATGGGCGTGCCAGGCATCGCCGGCATGCGCAAGGGGGATCTCATCGCGGCGATCCGTGAACGCGACGGCGGTGCGCCCGCCCGCGGGCGGCCCGCGTCCAGTTCTCGACCGGAATCGTCGGCTCCTGCGCCCACCAGCGCGGAGACGGCGCGCAGTCAGCACTCCCCCTCTCCGAGGGAAAGCGAGTCGGCCTCCCGGGACGGCGGGTCGGCGGTGTCGCACGAGCGGTTCGAACGTTCCCAGGGGACCACTCCTAGCCGGCCCGAGGCGGATCACGCCCGGCGCGACCAGGGCCCGCAGGACGCGCAGCGCGATGATCAGCCGCGCACCGAGGGCGGCGCGGCGCAGCAGGCCGGCGGACAGGCGCCGCATGGTGCTTCCGACTCCCGGGCTGACGGCTCTGCCGACCAGGGGAATCGGGACGCCGGCGGTCCGGACCAGCGGGGACGCAGTGGTCAGGACCAGAACGGGCGGGGGAGCCAGGACCAGAACCGCTCGCGCCGCTCCCGGCGGGAGCGGCAGCGGGACGCCCGAGACTCGAGCGGCCGCGACAGCACCAACGCTCACCGCGACAACAC
>CAKUSI010000186.1 GCA_934678955.1 uncultured Austwickia sp.
CGGACCTGCGGCTACCACTGACGGTGTTGCCTTACCTTCGACGCGAGACAGGGATCGCGTCGGAAGATGCTGACCCGCCAGACTAACTAACTCCAACATGACTTGTCCCCGACGACCACAGCTGCGAGGAGGGTCTTGTGGCTCCAGTTGCCACGTGCCTCCGAAGTCCTACGACGGGACGAACCGGACCACGCGCCAGGTGAGGCGGCTGTAGTACCCCGTGGTGAGGCTGTCGATGGAGACTCCGCTTCCGTCGGAGTTCACCATGCGGCCGTCGCCCATGTAGATGCCGGCGTGGAACACGCGGCCTCCGGGTGTGTAGGAGAAGCCGATCACGTCGCCCGGCCTCATCTGGGCGAAGTCCCGCGGGATCACCTGGCCGCCGGAGTTGTAGGTGATGTCGTGGGCCAGGTGTGGCAGACGGACGCCGATCTGGGCGAAGGCGTACAGCACGAGTCCGGAGCAGTCGAACCCTGTGACGACGCGTCCGTCCTGGCCGCCGGGTGAGCAGCAGATGCCAGTCGAGGGTCCGCTGGGGGTGCCGCCGCCCCAGCTGTAGCGGGTGCCGATCCAGCGGAGGGCGGCGTTGACGGCCTCCGTGGCCGGGCCGGTCCCGGTAAGCGGGGTGCCGGAGGTGGCTGTGTCGCCAGCGACGCACGGGTTCTCGGCAACGTCGCCACCGCTGTAGGCGGCGGCGTAGTAGAGGACGTCGTTGACATACCAGAGCGCGTGGTTGTAGGCGAACAACGCCTTCCGGACGCCGTCCGGCCCCGACAGCGCACCCGACGCGACCAAGTAGTTGGCGGCGGAGTGGACGCTGTCGGCGTCGTCGGTGATGACCGCGCGTCCGTCGCCGTTGCCGTCGACCCCGTAGGAAGCGAACGTGGCCGGCATGAACTGCATGAGCCCGCGAGCGCCAGCGCTTGACGTGGCGTTGTTGCGTCCGTGGTTGGTTTCCTCCATGCCGACCCCGGCGAGCAGCGTCCAGGGCAGCCCGTACCGATTCGCGGCCGCTGCGTAGAGCGCCTGCACGGCGGCCGGGATCTCGGTCGGCGGGTTGTGCAGGCTCGCCTGACGAGGGCTCCCGGGCTGCGGCAGACCGATCGCGGACGCAGGCGGGGTGCAGGTGTTCGCTGCGACCGCCGGGGTGGCGAGCGTGGTGACAAACAGCACCAGCGCGAGCGGGATGGTGAGCAGGGCGCCGAGTGAGAGTGCGAGGGCCCAGGCAATCGCCTTCATCGTGAGCTCGTTTCGGTCATCCCCGGTGAACTTCGACGCCTACCGTGCGCCGTCGATGGCCTGGTTGGTGTAGGTGAACGCGGCGGCGGCGGGGTGCAGGACGGTCTGCACCTTGTAGATCTGCTTGCCCACGCACCAGAGGGCGCGACCCTTGCGCTGGGTGGCCCAGTCGGCCATCAAGTGTTCGGCGATCGGGCCGAGTTCCAGCAGTTCGGCGAGTTCGCGGGCGACGCTGGGGTCCTGCCCGTGCAGGATCTTCAGGTCGGCCAGGTTCAGCAGTTCCTTTGCGATCGCGGTCGCGGCCGAGGTCGACTCGCCGACGGTGAGCATGTCGCCGGGCTTGTGGCCGACGACGACCTGGATCTCCCCGTCGCGGCGCGAGAACCGCATGTCGGCGTCCAGGCTCTTGACGGCTTCGAGGCCGAGGCGCATCTGTTTCCACATCTCGTCGCGGATGTTGATGCGCAGCTCGCCGGGGGCCTTGATCTCGCGCATGGCGCGTCCCCACGAGGACAGGCAGGTCAGCGCGATGCCCATGGCCTCGTCGCCGAGGGGTTCGAGGCCGGACAGAGAGAGCGACTGGATCGGTGCCGTCCAGTCCACGGCGATGGTGGTGGGCGCGTCGAACAGGCCGGCCAGCGCGCCGGTGACCAGCTCTCCCAGGGCGTCC
Organism: uncultured Austwickia sp.; assembly: GCA_934678955.1. The sequence continues at coordinate 1,910 of CAKUSI010000186.1, forward strand.
CGCAGCAGTCGGGTCTCGTCAAGGAACTGCCTTGTGGAGGCGTAGCGGCATTCGGTGACGAGCTGGTCGGTGGGGTTGGCGAGCAGCTGCCACAGGGCGGGGATGGTGGTCACGTGCAGGGTGTGGTGCCCGTCGAGGTAGCCGGTCAGCTGCGCGAGGGCGGCTTCGACGACGCGGGCGTCGGTGGGCCCGAACGGGACGCGTTGCTCGCCGACGAACTGGGAGCCGACCAGCCCGCGGATCAGGGTGAGCCAGCGCCGGAAGATGATGCCCGCCCGGCGTTGGGCTTCGACCCGGTCGAGGGTGTCCCAGCCGTCGCCGAGGGGGCCGAAGTCGAGGGGGTTGATCCGGGCGGTCATGCCGGGGCCGACGGCGAAGGGTTGGACGCCGAACGCGCGGCACAAGGGTTCGTATTCGTCTTTCGGGTCGCCGAGGACGAACACCTTGTAGCCGAAGTCCATCATCAGGGTGGCGAAGTTCTTGGTGTTGGTGGACTTGCCGCCGCCTGGTTTGCCGAAGGTGATCACGTTGGGGTTGGTGACCGGGACGGTGTCGTCGAGCACCCAGCCGAGCGGGTCGGCGTAGAAGCTGCCCCCGGAGAGTTCGTCGATGCCGATCTGCGCGCCGGTGGGCGGCAGGGGCGGGTTCGCGATGAACGGCCACCACGCGGCCGCCTGGTCGCTGGTCATCCGGTACTGGACGACCGGGGTGCGGGCAGGCGTCCAACCCCGACCCGGACGCCGCCGCCCGCGGCGCGGCGACGGGTGGAACAGGTAGGGCTCCTTGCCGGGACGTTCGGGTTCAGGCTTGGTGGGCAGGTCGTGGCCGAAGTCGGCGAGCAGTTGGGCGGTGGAGCGGCCGCGGAGTGGCGTCCTCATTCGTCGGCCTTCCGGGTGAGCCCGAGTCCGAGCGGCAGGGTGGCGGCGGCGAAGCCGGCGTCCTGGGCGAGGTCGAGGCGCAGGGGTGCGAAGCCGGCGCGCCGGATGGACGCCTCGAGGCGGCGTCCGAACTCGGCGACGCGCATGGTCTTGGCGACGGTGACGCACGCGACCGCGTACGGGCGGGTGAGGGCATGCCCGGAGGCGAGTTCCGCGTCGAGGCGGTGGGCGCGGTTGATGTTGGCGCGGTCGCGGGAGCGTTGCCGGATCTGAAGCCGGCCCCGGAGGCCTTCGCCCATGTCGGCGGCCCATTCGCCGGAGGCGGTCTGCCGGTCGGCGCGGCTGAAGGGCAGGATCGGGAACACGACCGTGTAGCTGCGCCGCTCCCCCGGCTCGGACGGGGTGAGCACCGGCGCGAGGGCGCCGAGGCAGGCGCCCCGGTCGGGGAGCTTGATGGTGGAGCTGATCGAGTTCCAGGCGTCGTGGGAGTAGTGCCGCATCGTCGTGTCGGCGCCGGAGGGGCCGGCCATCGCCCACGGCACGTCGGTGCACACGGTCGGGTCGGTCTGGTGGGCGGCGAGGGCGTCGATGATCGCGGCGCGGTCGGCGGGCGCGAAACCGGTGCGGACGGCGAGCGCCAGCTGGGGTGAGGTGAGCCAGGTCACGTCGGTCATGCCCATGCCGCCGCGCAGCATCGCGGAGATCTCGTCGGCCAGCGCGTACAGGACGCGGGTACGGCCCTCCAGGCCGCCACCGAACTCGCGGGCCTGCTTCGCAATCCGGGTTTCGGGGACCACGAAGCTCACGAAGGCCTCGGTGCGGACGGCGGCGCGGGTCAGCGCGGTGGCGAGCTCGTCGTTCATCCGGCGGGCGAGTTCGGGGCCGTCGGGACGCCGATGGGTTGCGATCCACTGCTGGCGTTCGGCGCCGTCGTCGGGGACGTTGCGGACCAGGAACACCACGTCGCTGATCAGGGACGCCCGGGCGGCGACGTCCAGCAGCTCGGTCAGGCCGCGGCCGTACTGGTCGCGGCGCTCGCCCTCGGCCATGCCGACGCCGGGGTGTCGGATCGCGGCGGTTCATCGCCCACGTGCGCAGGCCGTGGTCCTGGATGACGGCGTACCGGGTCTGTGATGGGCCCTTCGGGGCCCCGTCGTGGACCTCGATACCGGTCATCACGCCGGGGAGGTCGGCGTCGGCGAGCTTCTCGGCCTTGCCCGTAGCGGCCTTGCTGCGCCACGAGGTCCAGCTGAAGGCCTTACCCGCCGTGAAGGAGAGGCTGGCCAGAAGCCAGCCGGTGGCGGAGCGTCCGCGGACGGGGACCACCACCAAGATCGTGACCACGACGGCCACGAGGGCCAGTTCGCCGGCGAGCGCCCAGCGTTGCTGGTTGAGGGCCAGGAATACCGGGATGACCGTGACGGTCAACGCCGCCAGTCGGGGGCCGGTCAACCCGAAGAAGAAGCCAACTCGGTCCGGGCCGTAATCGTCGTACACCGCAGCCATGACGAACCCGCCTGCCGGTCAGAAGGTCAGCGGGTTAGCGGGCACCCCGAACAGCAGTGGGACGTCCGCGTCGGCGTGCAGGTCGGAGTCCAGTGCTTCGGTCTGCGCGCGTTCAGCCACGAGGGCGGCATCCGCCTGCTGAGCACGGACGCGGCGTGCCTCGACGCGCCGGTCCAGGTCGAGCATCGATGGCTGAGTGTTGGGTGCGTCGGCGTCCGGATACGGGTAGGTCCAGTCGTCCATGAGGAAGCCTCCTGTGGGGGGTGCGGTGACCGAGGTGCCACCTGCCCGCATAACGGAGGCCGGGATGACCTCGTGGACATCCCAAGGCGAAACGACCGGGTCGGCTTGGGGGATGCGGCGATCAGACTGGACGTCGCCCAAAGGGCTACTGCCGAGTTGCGGGCGACCACGGAGTGCTTCACACTCCGGCAGGCGACCAGCAGATTGCCTCACGCTTGCTTCCAGATCAGCGCGAGACTCCGCTGGCCGATCCCGCCGCGATATTTGAGCTCTCCACGTAGCCGGGGCTTCCGCCTCCTGGCAATCTATTCCGAGCACCCGCTACGGAGTCTTCGCCCGGCTCTGAGGTGGCGAGTGTGGACGGTCAGGACATCAACGGGGTGCCGGCGGCCCAAATCGTACGGAAGTGTCGCCGCTGCGCTCGGGAGGTTGAACACCTCGGGTCGGCCCAGCACCAGGCCCACGGATGTCCGCCGGCGAGGGCGGCCGCGGCAGGTCCCATACGCGTGCGAAGGTGTCGGCGAGCAGCGGCCATACGAGCCGCTGACCATCCTCGACGGAGCTGACGTCGTCTGCTAGCGGTGGCAGTACGACGATGTCGTGGGGGATGAGGCGCCCCGCCTCGTCGCGGCGGCCCCGGGGATCAGGGAAGCGCAGGGCGACAAGCGCGTCTACGCGTCGGCACACGGTCGACTCGCCCTCGGTGCTTGCGAACGCCCTCTCGTAGACCGGGAGCGGGTCCGAGTATCCCCCGTCGAGGAGGAAACGAAAGCCCCACGAGCGTCCGCGCGTAGCCCAGACAAGATTCACCAGAGGCTCCTAACGAGGAGGCGGGCCTCCACGCCTTGGTCTAGGTCGAGCCGGAACTGCGTGAGCGTCGCCAATATGTAGTCCCGATCCGCCAGCGCTCGGGCGTGGATCTCCTCGAGCTTCGACGTGCTGAGCCTGACCGCCTCCTCGAGCGCCGGGACTGCGACCGCGACGAGCAGCGGGCCAACCTTCGGCACCTTGGCTAGCAACTTGGTGGCGACTCTCGCTCCTGCACTAGAAAAGACCGCCGCCAATGCGTCGGCGTGGTCCACCAGTCCGCCCAGGATCTTGAGCGGGATGTCGAACCTGTCAGCCCATTGGGCGAGCCTCTCCAACGGGAGCACGAAGGCCACCGGCAGGATGAGGTCTAGGCCAACCCGCTCGGTCACCTCGATCCTGTCGGCCTCGAACTTGGCCGAGGACAGGAGCATGAAGTCTTCGCCAAGGGACAGCGCCTCGGGATACAGGACGAACCCTTTGAGCGTCTCGTGCAGCGCGGCGATGTCGGCGGCGGCTTTTTCGACGAGGAGGTCGTGGAATCTGTTAACGTCGAGGGCCGGGTGCAGGTCGGCTTTCGACAGAGCGACTATCCAGATCCGCGGGAACTCGGCCAGTGGCTTGTCGTCGGAAAGGATGTCGTCCTTAAGCTGCTCAAGGCCGTCGCGAAGGCCCCATAGCATCGACTTGAGGTACTTCTCCTCCTCACCTGCGTGGTCGAGCAGTTTCTGACCGTCCACGAGCACAAGAGCGACGTCTGACTTCAAGAGTGTGGTGAACGTCTCGATCCGACGCGCGGCCTCCTCGTCGCTGCTCGGTTCCTCTTCGAACCACTGGCCCGGATAGTCGTGCCACACCAAGCGGAGTGCGTCGAAAGGCTTTGCCTTGGCCACCTTCCCGTCGCCCGTGGTATTCATCTTGAGCGTGAACGAGTATGGCGTCGCGGTGAATCGGTTGGTCTCCGGAGCCTGCGCCTGGTTGCGCATGCGCAGGTAGTTCTGGCGCAGGAGGCGTCCCTGTCCGGTGTCGTCGGCGAGGACCTTGTAGAGGCCCTCAGCTTGAACGGACGGTTCCTGCGTCGCGCCGTAGAAAGACGAGAGCAGGACAGTCTTGCCGCTTCCGCTCTCGCCGAACACGGCGATGTTCTGTTCCTTCACCTTCGCTGCCATGGTGGCGACGGTAGCAGCAGCGATGCAAGTTGAGTTCGCTGAACTCCTTCTACGTTTCGTCAAGCCGGAATCGCGGCGGGGCCCGTTCCAAACGTGAGCGCACGTCAGTTCAGCGCCAGCCCTGCCCGACGGCGAACGAGCCATCCTCCACTCCGTCAGCACTCACCAACCTAGCCAAGGGCTACAGAGCCGCCACCTCGGCGACCTCGACCACTTCCGTGGTGCTGACGGCACCCCTTGCCGCTGTTCCACCGCGCGCTCCGGCAGCCCTCGTCCCAGCCAGCGGCGATGCACCTGCACCACGCGCCGAGCCTGCCGGAGCGGGGTCCGGGGGTGGGCTTGGCCACCCGCCACCGTCGAGTCCGTTGGTGGCGTTGTCCACGGTGGGGTCGTCGGGGTTGGTGGGATCGTCCGACGCGTTGCCCCCGCCATTGCGTGGCTGACCGGATGAGGCGCGGACGCCGCGGCGCGAGTAGTCGGGCGGGAAGTTGTTGTGACCGACGCCCATCTGGTTGGTCTGGTCGGCGCCCATCGCGGCGGCTGCCCC
>CAKUSI010000187.1 GCA_934678955.1 uncultured Austwickia sp.
CGGTCCGTGCGGGAGAGCCCGCGGGCGGGGATGCTCGAGCCGGCGGGCCGAGCTGTGAGGGTCTGAGTCATGGTGTGGTCCTCTCCTGAAGGGCGTCTGGCATTCGATCCGTTCCCGGATGCGTCGGCCCTCCTCGATGGGGCCGGCCCGGGAACGGATGTCGTGTCGTCCCCCGCGACCGTCGCGTGGGAGGAAGGATCCGACATGACCACCGAGACGTCGCCCAGTCCGAGTGCCGCCCCGCGCCGATCCCTCGGCGGGTGGTTCGACCCGGCCCTCCTGCGTCGCCGGGGGCGATCCCTGGGCCAGCGCGTCGCCGCCTACGGCGTGATCGTGGTGCTCGCCGTGCTCGAGTCCAGCGTCCTCGCACCGCTGATGGAGGTCGTCCTGAACGTTCCCACGCTGGAGGCCTGGGTGGTGTCGGCGACCATCTCCGTGGCCGGCGCGTATGTGATGCACTCGGCCGGGCGCACCCACGCCGGGACGGGCCTGCACCGCTCGGGGGACGGTCGCGCTCGTGTTGTGCTGAAGGTCGCCGTGTGGGCAGTCGCCGGTGTGGTCATCACTGCGATGCGGGTGATCGGGATGGCGACCTCCACGGACGTGCAGGGCATCGGTCGGTCAGCTGGCAACGCGATCGAGGCGGCCGACGTCGTGGCCGCGGGGCTCTTCCTGGTGCTGTTCGCGATGGCGGGCGTCATCGCCTTCAGCCAGGGGATGGACCGCAACGACGCCCACGAGGCGCTCGTCCTGGCCGAGGAGGCCCTCGATGACGTGCGGGAGAAGCTCCTGTTCTGGGAGGCGCAGCTCACCCGGATGGCGCAGGAGATCGAGCGCCGCCAGGACGACGTGAGTCGGATCGACCGGCTCGCCGAAGTGGAGCGCTCCTTGTCGGCCCATGTGCGGGACTCCTCCTCCGCCCGCGTCCGGACGGAGCTGGGGCGCCTGAAGGGCGATCCCTCCGTGATGGGCGTCGCCTCTCCCGAGCATCCGGAGCACCCCGTCGCCTCCGGTCGGGCGGCCTGAGCCGTCTCTCCTCTCCGCCGGGAACGGATCAGTCAGTGACACCCATCAGGGGGTGGCGGAGAGGAGAACAGCCATGGTCATCCACACATTCATCGACATCTGGGACATCTTCCGGATGATGTTCTGATCCCTTCACCCAATCAGGCGCCGTCCCGCGACAGCGGGGCGGCGCTCTTGGCGTCTGCTGGGGACGGATTGGGCAGACCGATCTCGACGCCGAGCTCCGCCAACGACGCCAGCATCGTCCGGACGGCGTTGCGGTCGTACTCCTTCACGTCGTCGGTCAGCTCGTCCCACGGGACGGCCCACTCGTGCTTGGCCCGCCCGTTGCGGATCTGGTGGTGCTCCCAGCGGCGGTGTTCGAGTTCGGCCAGCCGTTCGAGTTGGTCCGCGTCGAACACGTACACCTGTGGGTCGTCCGACCTCTGCCACGTCAAACCCAGGACGGCGAGCTTGGCCGGGATGTCGACGGCCTGTGCCCGATTCGATTCCTGCTCGAATGCCGAGAGCTCCTCCCAGGGCGTGCGCGCGTTGTCGGAGCCGGTGGCGTTGTGGGTGTCCGCGGCGACCTGGCCGTAGTTGAGGTGGACCAACTGCGCCAGGCGGTGCAGTTCCTCGGCCGTGAGCATGTTGGTGGTGCCGTTGATGCGGTGGGGCGTCCAGCTGGCCCGTGCGACGAGGGTGGGCAGGCGTCCGGCGAGTTCGAGGGTCCGCAGGGGCTGGTCGGGGCCGTTCGTGGTTCGCAGTACGCGCAGCAGGGCGTCGCGCATGGCGAGGAGTTCCTCGGGGTCGGAGAGGATGCCTTCGGGTGGGTCGTCGTACACGCCGCCCGTCCCGATGTTGCCCGCCGCCAGGATGTCGGATGCCGCGGCCGCGACCGCCGCCACGGCGTCGGCGTCCGGGCTGTCACCGAACGCCGACGGGACGCCCTTGGGCCAGCGCCCGGTCTCCTTGAGGAGTTCCTCGGCCAAGAGGCGTTCGGGCGTGAGCGTGAGCGTGGCGGGGTCGCTGAGCAGGTCGGACGCCGACACCAACAGCACGCGACCCTCCGCGCCGGTCAACCGTCGGCCCCACGTGGTGGGGTCTTCGACGAAGGCGGTGACGCGGGCGTCGGGGAGCGCCTCCGCGATCCGGGCGGCGATGGGGAAGCCCAGGGTGGGGTCGGGGAGTGCCACGAACACCGTGGGGCCGACGGCGTCGAAGCGGTCCGCACGCGGACGCTCCCACTTCTCGTTGAGGGAGCGGACGCGACGGGCGACGGCCTCCGGGTTGCGCGGCGACCGGGTGAAGGTGAGTTCGGCGCGGGCCTCCAGGCCGGCGCGTGCCTCGTGTACCCAGCCTTCGCTCTCACCGATGCAGTGCACGGTCATCCGCTCCCCGAGTTGCTGCCAACCGGTCACCATGCGCCGGGCCACTTCGGTGGCCAGGACGCCGTCGCCCACGACGAAAGGCGGGGGCGTGGCGGCGTCCTCGAGGACGGGTGGCGAGGATCGCAGGGCCGCGATGGCGATCTGGGTGGCTCGACTGAGGGCGGTGACGGTGCCCCCGTGGTTCCACTGGCGCGCCAGGTTCGGTTCGTCGAACAACGCGGTGGGGGTGACGCCCTTGCCGTCGGTGCAGGTCTCGACGCGCGTGGCCAGGCGGGCCGCCTCCTGATCGGACGGCGCGGTGACGACGATCCGGCGCGCACCGCGAAGGATGCGGGTGAGAGCCCCGTCCGTCGCGGCGGGGACGACGACGATCCCGAGCCCGGCCAATCCGACTCGCCTCTCCTCGGCGCTCTGCCCGATGACCACCACCCTGGCCGCGGGTTCCTCCGCTCGGTGCCGGCGCGCTAGACCGACCACCTCGGGTCCGTCGCCGACGATCACCGTGTGGTCCTTGGCTCGCTTGGCTTTCTCCATCAGGTGCCGGTGATGGAGCAGGCGCCAGACCACGGTGGCCGCCGCAGTGAAGGCGAAGCCGAGGGCGAGGTAGCGCGCGACGTTGAGGGCCAGGGGGATGGGAGCGACGGTGTAGTCGACGTCCCAGGCGAGCACGATCAGCGCGAAGCTGCGGTAGAGCAACTCGTCGGTGGTGATCTCGGGGTACAACTCGCCCCATCCCACAAACCCGAGCACTGCTATCCCGCCGAGCCAGACGATCGTCCCGGACCGCACCCACCATCCGCGGCGACCGTATTCGTTCACAGTCTCCAGGATTCGTTGGGGTGGTGCGCGTCCCACCAGTCGGCTTCTATGGGGGCGAGCGGTGCACCCATCCGACGCAGCGCGGCGGTGGCGGGCTCCATGACGGCCGCGTAGCCCTTCTCGCTGAGGTAGCCGCTTGGTCCCACGTCCTTCACGGCCCGGGCAGCTCCGATCCACCCCCATTCACCCTGAGGTTCAGCAGCCTCGGCCAGAACGGCATAGAACAGGCCGCGATCCCGCTCGCTCAAGTGGTACAGAGGTAGGACGAGGTCGGCCGGTAGCACGGGCCAAAGCGCCGGTCCCTTCACCGTTGCTTTGCCGAAATCGGCAAGGAAGGGCCCGAGGTTCGCAGGCAGTCCCGCCTGCTCCGCTGCTGACCGAGGTTTCTTGCTGAACCATCCCATGAAATGGACGCTAGTGGGCCGGTCTGGTTTCCGTCGGAGCAGCCGCCACATTGTCCGAATGACGTCCGCTGAATTGGCTGCGATGGGCATCCAAGGCGGTGGTGCCGTGCGGAGCCAACCCGGCTGGTGCAGACTCACTCCCATGCGGATCGCGGGGGTCGATGGAGGTGGGGGCTCCCTCAGGCTGAGGGTGGAACAGGGGGAATTGGTCGTCCACCGTGCCGAGGGCCCAGGAGGCAATCCCAACCTGATGACAGCCGACACGCTTGAGCAACGGCTCATGGTGCTCTTCGAGGGCTCGCCAGCCCCGGACGTTGTCGTGGCCTGCATGTCGGGCAGCGGAGTGCCAGCAGCCCGCGCCAAGGTGGAGGCTTGGCTCCACACCACCTTTCCGCACGCCACGGTTCGAGTGCTCCCCGACTATGCGGCTGCGTACGCCGCCATCGACCCCCCTCCCGCAGCCGTGGTGATCGCCGGCACAGGTTCCGTCGTGGCCAGCCCCGACGCGTCCGGCGCGTGGGTCGCCTCGGGTGGTCTCGGATGGCCCTTCGGCGACGAGGGCTCGGCAACGCTCCTCGGTCAGAGGTTGATCCGACGGCTGCTCAACGAGGATCCTCAGCTGGAGGAAGCCCTCATTCGCGCCGTGTTCGACCTCCACGAGGTCGATTCAAGAGCTGGGCTCCTGAATGCGCTGCGATCCGGTGACAACCCGGGCCCGCTGTTCGCCCACTCGGCCAGCCTGCTCACCCGTAGCGCAGAGGAGGGCGATGCCTGGGCACAGCACGAGGTCGATGAGTCCATGGCCGTGCTCGCCCTCACGATCTCGCATCACCTCCATCGACACGCGCGGGGTGCGGCCAGCCCACAGGTGGCCCTGATCGGTGGAGTCTGGGCGAGTTCGGCTTGTCGCGTGGCTCTTCGCCGGCATGTGCCCAACCACGTCGAGCTCCTTGATCGCCATCGCACACAACCGATCGACGGTGCCGTCCGTCTCGCCAAGGAGCTGAGCCATGAACTCTGACCTCCCGACCACCGAGCAGCGCAACCCCAGGAGTAGCCATCTGGGCGAGATGAGCGCCAGAGAGGTGGTCGATCTGATGGGAGCCGAGGACGTAGCGGTGCTCACCGCGCTCGAGACCGCAGCAGGGGAGTTGGCGGCGGCGGCTGAGCGCGTGGCCGAGACATACTTGGCCGGCGGGCGCACGGTGCTGTTCGGCTCGGGGACGAGCGGACGTCTCGTCCTGCAGGAGGTGGCCGAGTTGCCGCCCACCTTCGGCCTGGACCCGGCCGCGATCTCCGCCTACTGCAGCGGCCCGAACACCCTGGAGCCCGTGGCGCGGGACGAGGACGACGCGGACGCCGCGGTCAACCTCGTCGCTCGCCTTGGGCTGGGATCGCGGGACACCGTCATCGGCGTTGCGGCGTCGGGCACCACGCCCTTCGCCTGCGCTGCCGTGGCTGGGGCCAACCGTCGAGGCAGCTACACCATCGGCATCGCCAACAACGACGGCACGCCCCTGCTGACCACCGCTCGACTGGGCATCCACCTGGCCACGGGCCCGGAGGTACTCACAGGATCCACACGGCTCAAAGCAGGTACGGCGCAGAAGATCGCGCTGAACCGGATCACGACCGCTGCGATGGTCCTCGCCGACCGCGTCCAGAGCAATCACATGGTCGAGGTGCGAGGCACCATCAGCAAGCTCCGCGATCGCGCGCGGCGCATCGTGTGCGACCTCCGCGGGGTGGACGCCGACCTGGCGGACGCCGTGCTGGCCGCCCACGACTGGTACGCCGCGGACGCACTCAGGGCGTTGGACGCGGGGTGGACGCCGCGCTGAGCCAGCGCAGTTCTCCTGGACGTTCCCCCGTTCCCCAGAAGTTGCGGAAGACGCCGCTGGGTGAGAGCCCGCGGGCGGCCATCTTCGGGGAAGCGGCGGCCAGGGCCAGCCATCGGGTACAGGCGGTCGCCAGGTCGGACGCCGCCTCGTGCAGCACACGATGCTCCCGGGCCAAGGGCATCCAGCGATCCACGGCGTCGGACTGGTCGTCGCGGTAGGCCTGCTGGGCTGAGCGGAGCCCGGCCCGGACGGGGCCTGGCCGGTAGGCCGCGGAACAGTCGAGCCTCCCCACCTCCGCCTCAGCCGTGGACACGGAAGCCCTGGAGACCTCCCTGGCCGCGTCGGCACCGAGGTCGAGGTGCAGGTACGCCCAACACGTCTTGAGCAGCGGCGCCAAGGACTTGCTGATGTCCATCTCGTCGTGGGTGTCCTCGGGTCGCCCCTCATCACGTCTCACGCGGATACTGTCCATCAGCCAGGTCGCGGCATGGCCCAAATGGGCCAGCCGTTCGGCGTCCTCCCCCGGAATCAGCATCGCGCGGTGATAGGACACGATCCCATGTCCACGAACGCTGGACGCGATGGCGGACCAGTCCACCGGGGTGCTCTGGCGACGCAACTCGAGGATCTCTCCGTGGAGCTTGTCGGCGGCGTCGAGCCACTCGGCGATCAACCCGTGGTCGGGTCGCTCGAGGGCCGACTCGGCCTGGGCCATCATCACCAGAGTGCCTGTCAGGTTGAAGGCACCGGCGCTCACCTTTCGGCGCACCCACCCATGGCTTGGGCGACCGTCGGGCTCTGCCAACATGCGCGTGCTGATCTCGGTCCGCGCCTCGTGGGCGTTCCGCAGCACCCTCAGCACGTCCTTCAACAGGTCCAGTCGTTCGGGTGGTCCCACCTCCAGCTGGTTCGTACGCCCGCGGAGCATCAGCCCTCGCTGGGCCTCCGCGGACCACCAAGCCATGGAGAGCCAGTCGCTGGAGCGCGGCTGCACCGCCGCCATGGCTTCGCTGACGTGCGTTGCCATGCGATCACAGTCCTCGAGCGAGTCCAGACCCGCGCGGAAGACTTCCCTGGCCAGCGCCTGATGGGCCTCGCAGCGCTGCACGCGTTGCTCGTCACCGGAGGAATCCTCCAACTCGTCGAGGACTGCCAAGCACGCCAGGGCATCGTTGGCGCCTACGCGGACGTCGGCTTGCCCCTCGCGGTCCATGCGCGCCGTCAGCGCGGAGGCCAACGCGTGGCTCAGTGCCGGCTCCATCGCCTTCGCGGTGCTGAAGGGGGCCTGCTCCTGGCGCCAGAGGTGGCGTGCCACCTCCCGAGTGATGGCGTGACAGCCCACCGTCCGGTTCGCGCCGTCATACGTGACAATGCTTCGCGCGCCCAGCGCTTTGGAGGCGTTCCTCGTGGCGCGACCGAGAACGGCTTCGAGCATGTCGATCGGAGCTCGGACGCCGGAAGGGAGCACCATCAGCGCGCGCAACAGGCGAAGTTCGGTCTCCATGGCCGTGCTCCGGCGGAAGGCCCCCCGCAATGAACTGGCGACGGTCGCCAAGATGCTGGGGGTGTGCTTGGCCGGCATCTTGAAGACGTCCTGGG